>CAHJXG010000443.1 GCA_903644035.1 Rhodospirillales bacterium | reverse complement strand
CCGCCGTAGAGCAGGCGCGAGTACACGTCGCGCCCCAGCTCGTCCGTGCCGAGCCAATGCGCCGCCGACGGCCGGGCCAGGCGACGGCCGAGGTCCTGCACGCCGGGGTCGTGGGTCGCGAGCACCGGCGCCAGCAGCGACAGCGCGATCAGCGCCAGCGCCACGAGCAGGCCCGCCATGGCCAGCGGGTTGCGGCGGAACTGCAGCCACAGCCGGTAGCGCCGCCCCCAGGCCGCCTGCCCGCGGGAGGCCGGGGCCTCGGTCAGCAGCCAGTCGCGGGTGACGATCATCGCACCCTCCTCATCGCACACGGGGGTCCAGCACCCGGTACATGAGGTCGGAGAACAGGTTCAGCACGACGTAGGTCAGGCCCACCACCAAGGTCGCCCCCAGCACCGCGTTCATGTCGGCATTGAGCAGGCTGCCGGTCAGGTATTGGCCCAGGCCGGGCCAGCTGAAGATGGTCTCGGTCAGCACCGCCCCCTCCAGCAGCCCGGCATAGGTCAGCACGATCACCGTGAGCAGCCGCACCAGGATGTTGCCGAAGGCGTGCCGCCACACCACCGCGGCGGCGGACAGGCCCTTGGCCTTGGCGGTGATGACGAACTCGCCCTGCAGGCTTTCGAGCATGAAGGCGCGGGTCATGCGCGCGATGTAGGCCATGTTGGACAGGCCGAGCACCAGGGCGGGCAGCGCGATCTGCTTCAAGGCGTCCCAGAACGCCTCCCACTCGCCGGCCAAGGCGCAGTCCAGCAGCAGCAGCCCGGTCCGCTGATCCACCATCCCGTCGAACACGACGCTCTGCCGGCCCGGCCCCGGCGCCCATTGCAGGGTCGCGTAGAACACCAGCAGCGCCAGGAGCGCCAGCACGAAGATCGGGATCGAGTGACCGGACAGGCAGACCACCCGGATCACCGTGTCCACCCACCGGCCCTGCCGCACCGCCGCATAGACGCCGAGCGGCACGCCCAGCAGCACCGCGATCAGCAGCGCCGCCGTCGCAAGCTCCAGCGTCGCCGGGAAGAACCGGGCGATGTCGGTGCCGACGCTGTTGCTGGTCATCACCGAGCGGCCGAAGTCGCCGTGGGCGAGCTGCCCGACATAGCGGATGAACTGCTCGGGCAGCGGCCTGTCGAGGCCCAGCTCCAGCCGGGTGCGGGCCACCACGTCCTGCGGCGCGCGGTCGCCGACGATGGCCAGCACCGGGTCGATGGGCACGACCCGGCCGATCAGGAAGGTGATGAGGATCAGGCCGAACAGCGTGATCGGCACGCTGGCCAGCGCGGCGGCGAGCGCCCGGATGCGGCTCACCTGGCGCAGCCCACGCTTCGCAGCTAAGCCTTGCTCACCTTGGCATAGCTCGTGCGGTCCCCGAGCAGCGCAAGCTCAAGCCCGGTCGTGTTCTTCTTCATGGCGGCCACCTCGACCTTCTGCCCGATGAACACGAAGGGGCTGCGCTCCTGATGGTCGCGCTGCAACCGCTCGTACAATGCCACGCGGCGGGCGGCGTCCGGCTCCTTCAGCGCCTCGGCCGAGCGCGCGGTGAACTCGTCGTCCTTCCAGTTGCTGCGCCAGGCGAGGGTGCGGTTCTTCTGCGCCTCGGTGTTGTCGACGTTGACGTTGAACGTCTCGGAGTTGCTGTTAGGGTCCATGTAGTCGGACCCCCACAGCCCCATGGCGACCTGATGCTGCCGGGCGCGGGTCTTGGTGATGACCTGGCGCTGCTCGCCTGCGATCAGCGTCACCTTGATGCCGGCCTCTGCGAGGTTCGCCTGGATCGCCTGCGCCACGTCGGCGAACGGCGGGACCGTGTAATGGTCAAGCGTGATCTCAAAGCCGTTCGGCAACCCGGCCTCCGCCAGCAGGGCCTTGGCCTTCGCAATGTCCTTGCGGAACGGCAGGTCGGTCAGGGCGCCTGGGAAGCCCCTGGGCAGGAACGCCTGGTGCGGCTCATACGCCTTGGGCGTGATGCTGGCGGCGATGCCCTCGTAGTCGATGGCCCACTTGAACGCCTGGCGCACCTGCGGCTTCGACAGGATGGGGTGGTTCTGGTTGAGCGCCAGGAAGTTGACGTAGGATTTCGGCGCGGTCAGCAGGGTGTAGGCCGCATCCTCAGAAAGCGCCGCCAGCTGGTCGGGCGCCAGCGTCCGGGCGATGTCGATGTCGCCGCGCTGCAGGCCCAGCAACTGCGCGGAGACGTCCGGACGGTGCTGCACCAGCAGCCGCCGCAGCTTCGGCGGGCTGGGATGGGCGGGATTCGGCTCCAGCGTCATGCTCTCGCTCGCGCGCCACTGCCGCAGCTGGAACGGCCCCGACCCGGCGCTGTTGCCGGACTTGAGCCAGGCGTTGCCCAGGTCGTCGCCGACCGCCTTCGCCATCACGGTCTTCTTGTCCACGACGCTGCCGACCAGCGCCGACAGGCAATACAGCAGGAAGCTCGGCGACCCCTTCTCGGCCAGGGTCAGCACCAGCGTGCGCTCGTCGGTGGCCCGGATGCGCTCGGCCGCGTTCTCCTTGGTGAAGCCGAACTGGTTCACGATGAAGGCCGGCGACTTGTTGAGGATCACCGCGCGCTGGAGCGTGAAGGCCGCATCCTCCGCCGTCACCGGGTTGCCGGAGGCAAACTTGCGGCCCTGCGCCAACTTGAACGTGGTGGTCAGCCCGTCCTCGCTGGTGCTCCAGCTTTCCGCGAGGTCGCCCTTGATGTCGGTCGGGTCTTTGAGGTTCGGCAGGATCAGCCGGTCATAGACGTTGGCCAGCACCTCCTCGCCGCTGAATTCAAACGATTCCTGCGGATCGAGGCTCACGATGTCGTCCATCTGCAGGGCCATCACGACCACGTCGCGCGGCGTCGCCGCCCAGGCCGTGCGGGCGGCGGGGATCAGTGGGCTTGCGCCCAAGGCGGCAAGCAAGGTGCGGCGGTTCAGCATCATGCGGGTTCCTTAATCAGAGCGCAGGATAGCCAGCACTCTACCCCTTCGCAATCGGCGCATAGGACGTGCGGTCCGACAGCGGCCCCTGCCGGAAGCCGGCGAGCGGGCGGCGGAGGGCCGCGATCCCGATCTCCTGCAGCATGATCGCGAACGGACCGCGGGCCATCAGGTCCCGCTGCATCGCCTGGTACTCCGCCACGCGCCTCGCCGCGTCCGCCTCCTTGACCGCCGCCAGCGCCCGTGCCGTCAGGTCGGCATCCGCCCAGGCGCAGTTCCAGGCCGAGGTGCGGTTGGTCGAGGCGTCGGAGTTGTCATCGTTGACGCAGAACGTCTGCGCGTTGCTGTGGGGGTCGAGGTAGTCCGAGCCCCACAGCGAGATGGCGAGCTGGTACTGCCGCGCCCGCACCTTGGTCAGCACCTGCCGCCCCTCGGCCGCTTGCAGGGTCAGCCGGATGCCGGCCTCCCGCATCTGCGCCTGCAGCGCCTGCGCGATCTCCGCTCGGGGCGAGCTGGAGGCATGGTCGAAGGTGAGGTCGATCCCGTCGGGAAAGCCCGCTCCGGCCAGCAGGGCGCGGGCGCGCGCCGGGTCGTAGCGATACGGCGTGTCGGTCATAGCGGCGGGGAAGCCCACGGGCAGGAACGCCTGGTGCGCGCGATACGTATCGGCCACCAGGTTAGCCTCGATGCCCCGGTAGTCGATGGCCCAGCGCAGCGCCTCCCGCACCTCGGGGCGGGCCAGCGCCGGGTGCCGGGTGTTCATGGACAGGAGCACGAGGCTCGCCTTCGGCTCCGACAGCACCTCGAAGCGCGGGTCGGCGCGGGCGGTGCGGACCCCTTCCGGCAGCAGGTCGCGGGCGATGTCGGCGTCGCCCCGCTGCAGCAGCAGGAGCTGCACCGCCGGGTCGGCGACGTGGCGAATGACCAGGCGCCGGGCGCGCGGCGGCTGGGGATGCGCGGGGTTGGCGTCCAGCATCACGGCCTCGCTCGCCCGCGCGCTCCGCACCACCCAGGGCCCTGACCCTGCGCTGTTGGTGCGGAGCCAGCCATTGCCGAGGTCGCCGCCCACCGCATGGGACAGCACCACTCGCTTCTCCACGACGCCGCCCACCGAGGCCGAGAGGCAATACAGCAGGAACGTCGGCGCCTGGCGCTCGGCGATCTCGATCACCAAGGTTCGGTCGTCAGTCGCGCGGATGCGGTCGGCCACGTTGTCGCGGGTGAAGCCGAACTGCGCGATGATGAAGCCTGGCGACTTGTTGAGGATCACGGCGCGCTGCAGGCTGAACGCCGCGTCTTCCGCCGTGACCGGCGCGCCGCTGGCGAACCTGCGGTCGCCGCGCAGCCGGAACGTCCAGGTCCGCCCGTCCTCGCTCGCCGACCAGCTCTCGGCCAGCATGGGGTCGATCCGCGTCGGGTCCTCGTCGCTGGGGTTGACCAGCTTGTCATAGACGTTGCCGCAGATCTCGGAGCCTGAGTACTCGAAGCTCTCCTGCGGATCGAGGCTGATGATGTCGTCGATGCGCTTCGCCATCACCACCGTGTCCCGCGGCGTCTCCGCCAGCACCGGGCCAAAGGCGCTGGCCCAGATCAGCGGCGTGGCAAGCAGGGCGCGGCGAGTGGGCATGGCGAACTCCGGGGCGGGACGAGCGACGATGCCGGCAGTCACTCCTCCTCGTCCAGGAAGAACTGGTCGGCCTCCTCGTCATAGGAATACAGCTCGGCATAGCGGCCCCAGGCGATGGCGGCCGACAGCGTCTCCTCGGCATAGTCCGGGGACATGAAATCCTCAAGCTCGTCGCGGAAGCGCACCGCGGCGGCGCGGTGGTTCGGACGCTCGTCCAGCACCCGGCGGATCTGCGCCACCAGCGGCACGTTGGCCCGCAGCGCCTCCCCGAAGAT
>CAHJXG010000442.1 GCA_903644035.1 Rhodospirillales bacterium | reverse complement strand
GCCAGGCGCTGCGGGCGTGGAGGCAGTGCGTGACGACGGGGCCGCATCCTCCAGCGCCGAGGCCGGCACGGTCGCCCGCGCCATCACGGCCCAGGGCGTGCCGCCCGCCCGGGTGCGCCTGTTCGCCCGGCCTGAAGCCGGCCTTGCCGGGCGGGAGGTCCGCGTTTACGTCCGTTGACGGGCCTGGTAACTCCCCGCGACATGCCCCACCCCTTGCTCCGCCTGAAGCCCGGGCACGACCGCCGCCTGAAGGCCGGGCATCCCTGGGCGTTCAGCAACGAGATCGCGATGACGCCGGAGCACCGGACCTGGCCCGCCGGCGCGCCGGTCCGCATCGAGGGGGACGGCGGCTGGCGCTACGGCACCTTCATGTTCAACCCGCACAGCCTGATCGCCGCGCGGCTGCTCGACCGCGATCCCGACGCCGTGATCGACGCGGCCTGGGTCCGGGCACGGATCGCAGACGCCGTGGCGTTCCGCGCCCGGGTCACCCCGGGGACGCAGCACCGCCTGGTGCACGCCGAGGCCGACCGGCTGCCGGGGCTGATCGTGGACCGGTTCGGCGACGTGGCCGTCGTGCAGGCCAACACCGCCGGCATGGACCGCCTGCTGCCGGAGATCGCCGCGGCGCTGCTGGACCTGCTGCCGCTCCGTGCCATCGTGGCGCGCAACGACAGCGCCGTGCGCCTGCAGGAGGGACTGCCGCAAGAGGCGGGCCTGCTGCACGGGACGGATGCGGAGGCCGTGGCGGAGGAGGGCGGCACGCGCTTCCCGGTCAACCCGCTGTCGGGCCAGAAGACCGGCTTCTTCTTCGATCAGAGGCCCAACCGGGACCAGGTCGCCTCCCTCGCTTCCGGCGCCCGCGTGCTGGACGTGTTCTGCCACACCGGCGCCTTCGGGCTGCGCGCCGCCGCCGCGGGCGCCGCCGAGGTTCTGCTCGTGGACAGCAGCCAGCCCGCGCTGGACCTGGCGCTGCAGGCCGCCGCGGCGAACGGAGTGGGCCATCAGGTCTCGGCACGGCGCGGCGACGCCTTTGACGTGATGACGGCGCTCGCGGCCGCCGACGAGCGGTTCGACATCGTCGTCTGCGACCCACCGGCCTTTGCCAAGTCGCGCAAGGACCAGGAGGCCGGCCTGCGCGCCTACCATCGCATGACCCGGCTGGCGGCGCCGCTGGTCCGGCCCGGCGGGTTCCTGTTCGTCGCGTCATGCAGCCACCACGCGCCGCTGGACCTGTTCGCCGCCCAGGTGACCTCGGCCATTCTGCGGACACGGCGAGAGGCGCGGATCGTGCACACCGGTGCCGCCGGCCCGGATCACCCCGTCCATCCCGGCCTGCCTGAGAGCGCTTATTTGAAGTCGCTTCTGTTAAACCTAGTCTAAGGGCTGGAATTTCCGCCGGCGCACCCAACACTCAGCTCGTATTACACGGCCAGCGGTGCGCCTCCGCGACGATGGTCCTGTTGCAGACTCAACGGGTCACTGCCGTCTTAGGAATCCTGGTCATGTCATCTGCGTCTCAATCGGCGCCACCGCCTTTGGCGTCTGCCGGTCCGCTGGCGGAAGGCAGGGCACCGCGACTGCCCGGCCGATCCCTGTTGCGTCGCGCCGCCACGTTCCAGTCGCCGGTCCTGGCACACAGCGTATGGCAGTTCTCCTCGACCGGCGCCGCCTATGCGGCGGTGCTGGCGCTGATGTATGTCGCCTACCACGTGTCGCCCTGGCTCAGCCTGGCGCTGGTGCTGCCGGCCGCGGGGCTTGTGGTGCGGCTGTTCATCATCCAGCACGATTGCGGGCACGGCGCGTTCTTTCAGTCGCGACGGGCCAACTTCGTGGTGGGCGTGCTGTGCAGCCTGGCGACGCTCACGCCATTCACCAATTGGCGGCGCCACCACGCGCAGCACCATGCGATGTGGAACAACCTCGACCGGCGCGACATGACGAGCGACATCTACTCGACCTGCCTGACGGTGCAGGAATATGAGGCGATGTCGCCGTCAAAGCGTTGGCTGGCCCGCATCGTGCGGCACCCGCTGATCGCCCACCTGATCATCCCGCCCATCGTGTTCCTGGTGCTGTATCGCTTGCCGTTCGAGACCCCGCGCACCTGGGTGAGTGAGCGGCGGGCCGTCTACCTGACGAACGCGCTGATCGCCGTGGGCCTGGTCGCGATGGTCCTGCCGCTCGGCATCTGGCCCGTGCTGGCCATCCAGCTTCCGGTGATCGCAGTCGCGGCGATCATCGGGGTGTGGCTGTTCAGCATCCAGCATCGCTTCGAGGACGCCCACTGGGCCCATAACTCGGATTGGAGCGCCATCGTCGCGGCGATCAAGGGCAGCTCGTTCCTGAAGCTGCCCTCCGTGCTGCGCTGGTTCAGTGGCAACATCGGCTACCATCACGTGCATCACCTCGTGCCGCGCGTGCCGAACTACCGCCTGCGCGCCTGCCATGAGGCCTGCGAGGAGCTGTTTGGCACCGCCCGGGTGCTCACCCTGCGGGAAGCGCTGCTGGCGCCGAGCTACGCGCTGTATGACGAGGCGTCGGGCCAGATGGTGCGGTTTCCGCGTCGCCGATAGTGACACCGGTCGGCACCCGGCCTCATTAACGCTCTCCAGCATAACCTTGGGTTGATTCCAACAAATTATTAACGCTTTTCAGGCAACATTTCACTGCATAACACACATCTTCGTGATATCGTTTCCGTAACATGTGGAAGCGGAGTTCGCGTGATGGGCACAGTGACGCTGGCTGCGGAAGGCTCCTTGATCGACCCGAAGGTCCTGCTGATCGAATCCGACGTCTCCACCGTCCGCACCCTCGTGTCCGGACTCGAGGAGGCCGGCATTCAAGTCGTATGGGCGCGGGACAGCACAACAGGGCTGGCGCTCAGCGCGCGGTTGCTGCCGGACATCGTGCTTGTTGGCCTGGGGCTGACCGATGTCGACAGCATCGTCCTGGTCGGGCATCTCGTGGAGCCGCGGAACTGCGGCGTGATCGTGCTGGCCGGGCCCGAGGACGAGGCGGCGCGCATCGCCAGCCTGGAGTTGGGAGCCGACGACTACCTGGCGAAGCCGCCCACGCTGCGCGACATGATCGCGCGGGTCCGCGCCGTGCACCGCCGGGTCAACGTCCGCAAGAGCCATTTCGCGCTGCCGAGCGCCGAGGCCGTGCTGGCCATCGGGCCAATCCGGATCAACCTGCAGAACCGCAGCGTCCACACGCCGGATGGGAAGCGGATCAATCTCACCTCGGCGGAGTTCACGGCCTTGGAGACGTTCGCCCGCGCCGGCGGGAACGCGGTGACGCGCGACAGGCTGTCGGCCGCGGCGCTGCGCCGCCCCTGGCGGCCGGAGGACCGCAGCGTGGACCAGCTCGTCTTCAACCTTCGGCAAAAGCTGCCTTTGGACGTTGATGGCGGCGTGCTGATCCAAAGCATCCGCGGTTCCGGCTACTGGATGCGTGCCCCTGAGCGACCGACGCATCAACGTCCGGAGTTCACATGGTCGGCCGAAGACCCGGGCATCCGTCCTGTGACGAGCTATAACCTCGTGAAGTCAGCCTGACGTCCGCCTTGCGGCCGAAGGACGCATGCAGGGCGCTTTGTGCCGGGCCTCACTGAATGACAACGCGGCCGGAGCGATACGACATCCACACCCGGCGGCGGCCCAGGTAGTCCAGCCCCAGCAGCATGTCGCCCCGGCCCAGCAGCAGGGGCGACACGCTGAGCGGCGCATTGGCCGTCACCTCGGTGCCGACCTGAAGCGTGGCCGCCCGCACGTGCCGGATCGGCAGGGTTGATCCGTCCACCCCTCGGGCAAGGTTGGCCGAGCCGGCGCCCCCGAGTCCGAGCCTCTCGGCCGCCTGTTCCGTGATGATCGACGCGCGTGACCCGGTATCGACCAGCGCCAGCAGGTCCAGGCCGTTGACCTGCACGGTGACGAACACATCGCCCTCCGGCGAGACGTTCAGCGGCAGGACGCTGTAGGGCAGGGGGAATGGCGGCGCGGCGCAGCCCAGCGGGTCGTAGAGCGCCATGCGGCCGTGCGGCACATCAAGGTCCAGGTCATAGGTTGCGAGAAACTGGCTGCCAAGCAGCCCGGCGAGCGGCGGCTCGGTCCGGGGGACGCCGGGCAGCGCCGCGACCGGGGCGCTGCTGTCCGCCATGAGCAGGCCGCCAACCCTCAGGTCGCGAAGCATCGCGTTGGGGGCGGTCCGGACGCCGCCGGTCCCGAGCAGGCGCGTGCCGGTCCGGGGATCAACCGGCAGGCGAAGCGTCTCGACGATATCGGGCGTCAGCAGCATCCCCTGTGCGCCGGTGTCCAGCAGCAGCGTGACAGGCGTGCCGCCGATGCTCGCCGGCACGAAGGCGAAGCCGTCACGCACCCGCACCGGCAACTCGGCCCGTTTGCTCGGGGCGCAGCCTGCTTGGGCCGAGGCGGCGAGTGCCGGCCCGACCTGGAGCAGCAGGGCGGCCACGGTGATGAGAAGACGTCGTCCCCGCATCAGGCCGCCTATTTCTAAAGCAGGCGCTGCAAGATGATCTTCTGCACGTCCGAGGTGCCCTCGTAGATCTGACAGACCCGGACGTCGCGGTAGATGCGCTCGACCGGGTAGTCCGTCAGGTAGCCATAGCCGCCAAGGGTTTGGATCGCGGCGGAGCAGATGCTTTCCGCAGCCTCGGAGGCGAACAGCTTGGCCATCGCGGCCGCCTCCAGCGCCGGCTGCCCCGCGTCCTTGAGCCGGGCCGCGCGCAGGGTGAGTTCCCGCGCCGCCGCGAGCTTGGTCTTGGCTTCGACGAGGCGGAACCCCACGGCCTGATGCTCGATGATCGGCCGGCCGAACTGCTTGCGCTCCTTGGCATAGCCGATGGCATAATCGAGCGCCGCCCGCGCCATGCCGACGCTCTGCGCCGCGATGCCGATGCGTCCGCTCTCCAGCGTGCTGAGCGCGATCCTGAGGCCCTGGCCCTCCTCCCCGATACGCTGGTCGTCGCTCACCTGCATGTCGTCGAAAGCCAGCGCGCAGCTGTCCGACGCCTTCTGGCCCAGTTTGTGCTCCACCCGCGCGACCGAGAAGCCCGGCGTATCATTGGCGACCACGAAGGCCGAGATGCCCTTCTTGCCGGCGGCCGGGTCGGTCACGGCGAACAGGATCGTCGTCTTGCCGTAGGATGCGTTGGAGATGAACTGCTTCGACCCATTGACCACGTAGCCGCTGTTGGTCCGCACCGCCCGGGTGCGTATGGCCGCAGGGTCCGATCCGGCGGCCGACTCCGTCAGCGCGAAGCTGCCGACCGCCTCGCCACTCGCCATCGGGCGCAGCCACCGCTCCTTCTGCGCCGGGGTGGCGAACCTTTCCAGGATCTCGCAGGTCGGCGCGTTGTGCACGCTGACCAGGGTGGACACCGAGCCGTCTCCGGCCGCGATCTCCTCGACCACCTGGGCATAGGCCAAGTAGCCGATCTCGCTCCCACCCCACTCGGCGCTGTTGGTGGCGCCCAGGAAACCCATCTCGCCGAGCTCGCGGATGATCTCAGGCTCGATGCGGCCGGCCTGCTCGCGGGCGGCGGCGTGCGGAGCCAGGCGCTCCTGCGCGAAGCGGCGCGCCGCCTCGACGATCAGGGCGCTGGGGTCGGTATGGTCGAGCATGGGACGCCTCTCGTTGGTTCACGCACGATGACGGCGGGCGCTACTCGGCGGCCACGCCGTGCACCGGCGTCACGGACATGGGCGCATCAAGGCGGCGCAGCAACGCCTCCCGCTTCGGGCGCGCGGCCTCCAGGCTGGCGGCCTTCACCGGGCCGAAACCGCGGATGTCCTGCGGCAGGGCGGCGAGCGACACGGCATCCGCCAGCGTGTCCCAACGCACCTGGCCAAGTACATGGCGCATGTCGCGCTCGTACTCATCGGCCAGCCCACGCTCCAAGCGGCGGTCGCTTTGCCAACCGAACGGGTCGAACACGCTGCCGCGCAGCGCCTTGCCGCGGCGCAGCAGGCGGAACAGCGGCAAGGCGACGCTGCCAGGGATCTTGATCTTGCGCCGGCGCCCGGTGGCCGGGTCGAGCCGGCTGAGCAGCGGCGGCGCCATGTGGAACACCGGGTCGTCCCCGTAGGTCGCGGCGGCGTGCAGCCGGGCCACCTCGTATTCGTCCTTGTAGGCGAGGACGCGGAAGAACCCCTCGGCCACGGCGCGGGTCAGCGTGCCGTCCTTGCTGTCCAGCGCCGCCTCGCGCGCCTGGGCCGCGTCAACCAGGGCGCGATACCGTGCTGCGAGGGTCGGGCCCTGGTAGTCCACCAGCTCGCTCTGCCGGCGCGCGACCAGGGCCGCCAGCGTGTCGGGCATCGCCGCCGCGTCCGCCAGGATCTCGTCGGCCAGCGCCGGCTGCGCCGCGAGGATGCGGCCCCACAGGAACGCCCGGCGGTTCAGCGCCACGGCGGTGCCGTTCAATTCCACGGCCCGCATCAGCGCGCCGCTGCCAACCGGCAGCAGCCCCTGCTGCCACGCGATGCCCAGCAGCAGCGTGTTCATCGCCTGCGCGTTGCCGAACAGCCGCTCCGACAGCGCGCTGCCGCGCAGGTAGCGCGACCGCTCGGCGGAGGTGGCCCGGCCGATGGCCCGGCGGTGCAGCCCCGCGTCCACCCGCACGTCGCGGTCTCCCATGAAGGCTGCGCCCGCCTGCAGGTCGAGGTTGCCGATCACCGCCGCGTCCGGCGCGCATCGCCCCAGCACGTCCGGCCCGGCGCTCACCGCGAGGTCCGCGGCCAGCAGCAGGTCCGCCGTCCCGCGCGGGATGCGCACGACGTCCAGCCCGGCATTGGCGATCTGCACATGCGACACCACCGCGCCGTTCTTCTGCGCCAGCCCGGTGAAGTCCAGCGTGCTGACCTGTCGTCCCTCCAGGTGCGCCGCCATCGCGACGATGGCGCCGCAGGTCACGATGCCGCCGCCGCCTATGCCGGCGAACAGGCCGCGCCAGGGCGACGCGGCATCCGCGAGCGTCGGCTCGGGCAGGCCTGCGGCCAGGTCCGCCTCGCGGGCAGCCCAGAGTGCGGCCGGGTCTTGGCCCCGGGCTTGCGGCGCGTCGGACTTCATGGTGACGAAGCTCGGGCAGAAGCCCTTGAGGCAGGACAGGTCGGTGTTGCAACTCGTCGGGCTGATGCGGCGCTTGCGGCCGTGCTCGGTCTCGACCGGCTCGATGGCGATGCAGTGCGACTGCGCCGTGCAGTCGCCGCAGTTCTCGCAGACCTGCTCGTTGATGACGACGCGGGTCTCGGCCACGGCCAGCTTGCCGCGCTTGCGGCGGCGGCGCTTCTCGGTGGCGCAGACCTGGTCGTAGATGATGGC
>CAHJXG010000441.1 GCA_903644035.1 Rhodospirillales bacterium | reverse complement strand
CGCCGGCCTCGCCGGCTACAGCGCCGCGGCCAGCGCCGTGTTCGCCTGGGGCACGGAGCTGGGCGGGCGGTTGGCGGCCCCGAAGACCGGGATGTGGAGCCACGCCCCGCACTGGGCGTGGGATGCCGTGACCTGGTGGCGCTACGCGGCGGCGCTGCGGCAAGGGGTGTTCACGCCCGACGTGGGCAACCGGGTGCTGCGCTGGCTCTACGCCGGCGCCGGCGCCGGGGCGTTCCCGGCCCTGATCGCCTACGCGGTCGCCCGCGAGGCGGTGCGGGGTTGGGGCGTGCGCAAGCTGCATGGCGAGACGGACTGGGCCACGCCCCGCCAGATCCGCCAGGCCGGGCTGCGCGCCCGCCACGGCATCATCCTCGGGCGGGACCGCCACGGCACCCTTGCCCTTGGCGGGCAGGAATCGGTGGCGCTCTACGCCCCGCCCCGGTCGGGCAAGACCTCGGGCGTCGCCATCCCGAACGCCATCGCGTTCGCCGGCTCCCTGGTCGCGCTGGACCTGCGAGGCGAGATCTACGACGCCACCGCCGGCGCCCGCGCCGAGCGCGGGCAGCAGGTGATCCGGCTGGAGCCGTACAACGAGGAGGGCCGCACCCACCGCTGGAACCCCCTGGCCTACGTGCGGCGCGGCACCGTGGACGCCTACGGCGACGTGGAACGCCTGTCGCACCAGGTCATCCAGGACCTGCCGGGGCAGAACAACTTCTTCAGCAAGACGGCCCGCTCCGGCTTCACCGGGGTCGCGCTGATGCTGTCGGAGGACCCGGACGAGGTGTTGACGCTCAACGCCATCGCCCGCGTCCTGGTCCGCCCCGACGTCAAGGCCTACCTCCCGGCCCGCCTGGACAAGCGCCGGCGCGCCGGCAAGCCGCACTCGCAGGCCTGCGCCGACGCCTGCCGCGCCTTCGTGCAGGCGCCGGCCGAGACGTTCTCGAACATCGTCTCGACCATCCAGTCGGACCTCGGCGTCTACCTCAACCCGCGCGTCGCGGCCATGACCGCGGCCAGCGACTTCGACATGCGCGAGCTGCGCCGCAGCCTGCACGCGGTCTACCTCGTGGTGCACGACAAGGACCTGGACGCGCTGCGCCCGCTGACCTCCTTGTTCTTCCAGCAGCTCGTGGACACGATGACCGCCGTGCGCCCCGGCCCAGGCAAGGACTGCGACCCGCTGTCGCGCCATCAGGTGCTGATGATCTGCGACGAGTTCGTGCGGCTGGGCAAGGTGCCACGGCTCGCGCACGCCAACAGCTTCGTCGGCGGCTACGACATGCGGATCATCTACATCCTGCAGGACCGGCGGCAGCCGGAGGAGCACTACGGCATCTCTGGCGCCAAGGTGCTGCTCAACTCGTGCGGCGTCGAACTGCTGTTCCGCACCAAGGACCAGGACATCGCCCGCGAAGTGTCGGAACGGCTTGGCTACGACACCGTGGCGGGCACCAGCGAGACCAAGGCCCGCGCCGGCGGCCTGCTGGCGCCCAAGGCGAGCGAGACCGTCTCGGACGCCCGGCGCGCGCTGCTGCTGCCCCAGGAGGTCACCCAGCTCGGCGAGGACGAGATCATCCTGTTCCGCGCCGGCATCCCCGCCGTGAAGGCGCAGCGGATCAAGTACTGGCTGGACCCGGTCTTTGCCGGCGCGATGCGCCCAGCGCCGGTCGTGCCTGCCATCGCCGTGCCGTACGAGATGGACAAGGGCAGCGGCGCGGCCGAGGGCGCCGCCGCGGTCCCGTCGCTTTCCGATCAGGACACTGCCGTGCTCGGCACGCTTTGGCTTGCTTTCGTGCCTCAGGACGGCACCCATCCCGAGACGATGGAGCAGGCCACGGCCGCAATCGACCGCTTCGTCGCCGGCGTGCCCGTGCAGGCCCAGGGCCGCAAGCCAGCGCCGGCCACCCCTTGACCCGCCCACAGCCAGGAGCCTCGCCCGTGAGCGTCTTCGACCTTCTCCGCAGCACGAACAGCATAGAGCACGCGCCCGAGCCGGACCTGGCTCCGGCCGCGGCGCCCGACAGGCTGCCGCCGGGCGGCCCCACGCCGGGAGCCGGCCCGGCCATACCGGTTTCCGGCCCCACAATCACGGCCGCTTCCGCGTCAGGTGCCCGGACGGACCCGCCCGGCATCCAGGCGCACTACTACATCGAGAACGCCGGCAAGGAGCGTCGCTACTACAAGGACCTGGAAGGCAAGCAGCTCGCCTTCCGCGCGGACAGCAAGGCGGTCACGACCAAGCAGGAAGACCGGGCCACTATCTCGCACATGCTGGACGTGGCCCAGTCCCGCGGCTGGACGAGCCTGCACGTGCGCGGCAGCGCGGCGTTCAAGCAGGAAGCGTGGATCGAGGCGCAGGCGCGCGGCCTCGCCATCAAGGGCTACGAGCCGACCGCGGACGACAGGCGCAACCTCGCCGCCCGCCGCGCCGCCCGGGCGCAGGGGGCCGAGGCCGAGCCGAGCGCCACGATGCAGCCACCGCAGGAAAACATCCTCGCGAACACGTCGCAACCGCAGCATCAGGCGCAAGCTGTGCAGCCCACGCAGCCGGCCACGCCTGTGTCGGCTCCAGCCCCGGCGAGCCAGCAGGTCGCGGACGGTCCCGCGCAGGATCCGGCCGGAGAGGGGAGCCAGCGTTCCGACCGCAAGGCGGACGGCGCGGCGAAGATGGCGGAGCCTGGCGCCGATGCTGGCCAGCCGGCCAGGCGCCCGGGCGAAGCCAAGCGCGACGCTCCGGCGGCACAGGCCGGGGACAAGCCGGCCCAGCAGCAGGAGTACCCGCGCCATGCGCGCGATTCCTGGATGGACGAGGCCGGCGGTTACGCGGCCCTTTCGCTGGCACAGCAGGGCAGCGCCGAGCGCAGCCACGAGCGCTGGCTTACGGCCGGCACCCCGGAGAAGCCGCACACCATGGACCTGGAGGAATACGTCGGACACGTCCAGGACAAGCGGGCGGGGGCCAGGGCAAAGGAGGCCAGGCCCGAAGCCAAGGCGGGCAACGGGAAAGGACAGGGCGAAGCCGAGGCCACGCCGGCGCCCAGCACCCCCACGGCGAAGGCGGCAGGGGAAAAGGCTGCGGCGGAAAGCGGCGCGGTCGAGGCCACGCGGCTCTCGCCCCATGGCCGGAAGGTGCTGGCCTACGTCGAGGAACGCATCGGAACGCAGATGACGAAGCTGACCGACGACGAGAAGGCGAACCTGCGCGCGCACGCCATCCAGGCCATCGCCAAGCGGGAACGTGAAGTCGGCCCGGTGCAGTTGCCCGCGGTGCAGGCCGACCGGAAGCAGCAGGCCGGGCGCGACCAGGCCGCGGTGGCCACGAAGCGCAAGGTCAAGGATGGCGGAAGCGAGCAGAAGCCGGCCCAGATCGAGCAGCCGCGCATGAGGGTGGGGTAATCCAGGCTATGCCGCGACGGCTACTCGGCGGCTTCGGCCGGTGCCAAGGCCGGGGTCGGAGCTGGCGCCGGCTTCGGCGGCTGGAGGACGATGCCCGGGTCGATGATCTCGCCGCCCGGGGCGAGCCTGCCCTGGATGACCACGAAGCAGCCCGGGATGACGGCCTTCATGCTCTTGCGGAAGTTCTTGCCCTTGAAGGTCACTTTGAGGGGCACGCCGCCAGCGTCGATTCGCAGCGTCACGTCAGGCTGCGGCTTCGGCTCGGGAACCAGCACGGACGAGAAGTCCACCTCGTCCGCCTTCAAAGGAACGGAGACTTTGGCGAGACTAGCTGCGATCTTCATGCACATCCTGCGGCAAAACACTGTCTTTGCGCCCTGTACTGCGACGGCAGCAATGGACGCCTGAGTACGGAACGGCTTAACTGCCCCGTCAACAACAGGATACCCCAATCGCAGTAACCTGAACCGCGAGCCGGAAATGAAAAAGCCACCCGGACAAGGTGGCTCTTTCGAGAGGCATGAGACCCACAGCCCCGCAAAGGCTGAGACATCGTAAAAGTGTTGGCGCTGAGAGTAGGGACGGTTTTTTGCGCCGTCAAGACTCTCGATGCTGGGTCTTTGCCCTCTCCGAACGCTCGTCCATCGAGGGACGAGACCATGGACCTGCAAACTCCGTTACGGCCTACGGGCCTGCGCAAGATTACCGTGCCTCAACTCCAGGCCGAGGCCGCCGGGCCTGTGCCTTTCTCTCCGGCCAGCCCCGGCCGGGTTTTGGCCGCGTTCAAGCGTGCCGCGTCGGCGCTGGGCGTATCCCGGCGCGTGGTGGACTTGGTGGACACCCTGATGAGCCATAACCGGCCGCACGACTGGGACAGCGGCCCCGGCCCCATCGTCTGGCCGTCCGACGTGGAGTTGGAGGACCGGCTGTGCGTCGGGCCGAGCCAACGCAAGGCGCTGGTGCGCGCGGTGCTTGATGCGGGCTTCGTGCGCCTGCGCCGCAGCCCGACCGGCCGGCGCTGGGGGCACCGCACGGGGAGCGGCTACGAGGCCCGCATCGTGGAAGCCTACGGCTTCGACCTGTCCCCCTTGGGGAAGCGCATGGCCGAGTTCGAGCGCGCGTCGGCCGAGTGGGAAGCGCGGCGCGAGGAAGGGAAGCGGCTGCGGCGCGAGATCACCGTTTCGCGCAACCGCGTCCTGGCGCTGGTGGACTTGGCCGAGGCGCAGGGCCTGACGGGCGAGGAGTGGGTCGCCGCGGCGACCCAGGCCAACGCCCTATGGGGCGAACGGGGCAGCCAGCGCGACCCGCTGCCCTTGGTGCCCATCGCGGCCCGGCTGCGGGCGCTCGCCATCCTGACCCAGGAGCGGCTGACAGAGGCGCTAGCGGCTGTGGATAGCGTGGAAACCGACCCCGCGGGGCCGGAAAACCGGCCCCACTTTACAACTACCAATGAACTTTTAATCGTTAAAACGAATACCCCGTTAGCCCATAAAGCAGGGCCTAACCGGCCCATGGCTCACGAGGAAACAGGTAGCAACGGCCTGCCAACCCAGCGCGTGGTACTGCGGCAAGGGCGAGTCGAGCCACTTCGGGAAAGCCCGGTCCAGGCGAGCGCGCTGCGTGGCTTCGTGGTGACGCCGATGTTCCTGATGACGGCTGCGCCCGCCTTCCGGGATTGGACCAGCAGCGCCCGCGCCGGGTGGGCCGAGCTGTATCAAGCCGCAGACTACGTGCGGTCGGGCCTCGGTATCTCCCCCTACGCTTGGGGGCAAGCCTGCATCGTGCTGGGACGGCAGGAGGCCATCGCGGCGCTGACGGCGATCTGCGCCCGCCACGCAGACGGCAAGGTGAAGTCACCGGACGGGCTGCTGCGGTGCATGGTGGACCTGCACGGGAAAGGCACGCTGCGGCTCGACCGCACCCTGTTCGGGCTGGCCGCCAAGCTGAACAAGGACCGGCATCAATCGTGAGGAGATGAAGGACACCATGGGACAGCCATCGACGACCGACACGCTGACGCTCGGCTTGACCGTCCAGCCGCGGGAAGGCTGGCGCTCCTACGAATGGCACGTCGCGCACAGCATCGAGAGCGGGCTTGCGCGCAGTGGTTCGGCCAGCACGGTGAACTTCGCCAAGGGGGCCCAGTGACCGCGAAGCTGTGCAAAATGGCCACTCCGAACATTTCACGCGATTTGTCAAAAGTGTGGGTCCCGTCACCCAGGAAAACCGGGCTTCGCGGCGTCCTTCGGTAGGTATGCCGGACGGCAAAATGTCAAAAGGCGTGGTGAGTGCCCAGAGCGCGACAAGGTTTAAAGCGCTGATAAAGCTGGTATTTGCCGCACATGGCCATTCTGCACACCTTCGCGGTCACTGGGCCTACATGCAGACCGAAGCCATGGCGGAACTCATGGCGCCGCTGATCGACGCCACGCCAGACCAGATTTCCACCGTAGCCGCATGATC
>CAHJXG010000440.1 GCA_903644035.1 Rhodospirillales bacterium | reverse complement strand
CCCGGATGGTCGCCCAGGGCCACGTCCTCCGGGCGCAGGCCGAGGGACACGGCGCGTCCGGGCGGGGCGCGCGCGGGCAGCGGCACGATGATCCCCTCCGCGTCCAGCGCGGCGCCGTCCGCCGTCACGCGGCCGTCCAGGAACAGCATGGGCGGGGAGCCGATGAAGCCGCCGACGAAGCGGTGGCCGGGCTGGGCGTAGATCTCGGCCGTCGGCGCGCACTGGCGTATGCGCCCGGCGTGCATCACCGCGATGCGGTGCGCCAGCGACAGCGCCTCCACCTGGTCGTGCGTGACGTAGACGATGGTCTGCCCGGTCTCGGCCTGCAGGCGGCGAAGGGTGGCACGCATGGCGCCGCGCATCCCGGCCTCGAGGTTGGAGAGCGGCTCGTCCAGCAGCAGGATGGCGGGCTTGGTGACCAGGGTGCGGCCGATGGCGACGCGCTGCAGCTGGCTGCCGCCCAGCGCCGCCGGGCGCGCGTCCAGCACGGGGCGCAGGTCCAGGAGGTCCGCCGCCTCCTCCACCAGGCGGGCCAGCTCCCGCCGGGGCACGCCGCGGATGCGGAGGCCGTAGCCCAGGTTGGCGCGCACCGTCATGCGCGGGAACACCGCGTAGTCCTGGAACACCAGCCCCACCCCGCGCCGCCCGGCCGGCACGCCCAGGACGGAACGCCCGTCGATGCGGATGTCGCCGGCGTCCGGCCGCTCCAGCCCGACGACCATGTTGAGCGTCGTGCTCTTGCCGCAGCCGGACGGGCCGAGCAGCGCCACGGTCTCCCCGGGCGCCACGGCGAGGTCCACGCCGTCCACCGCCGGACGCTCGCCGTACATGCGGCGCAGGCCCGACAGCTCCAGGCGGGGCGGCGTCACCGCTTCACCGCGCCGAAGGTCATGCCGCGGACCAGGTGGCCCTGGATGGCGTAGCCCGCCAGGACCAGCGGCGCCGCGGCCAGCACCGCCAGCGCCGCCTGCACGCCGAACAGCGTGCCGGCCGTGGCGGTGACGTACTTGGCGAGCTGCACGGGGATGGTGATGACCCGGGTGTAGGACAGCACCATCGCCAGCAGGAACTCGCTCCAGTTGAGGATGAACACGAACAGCGTCGTCGCCAGCAGCCCGCCGCGGATCAGCGGCAGCGTGACCAGGACCTGCGCCATGATGCGGGAGCGGCCATCCAGCATTGCCGCCTCCTCGACCTCGCGCGGGACCTCCTCGACGAAGGACTTCAGCATCCAGGTGCTGAACGGCAGGGTGACGGCGACGTAGACCAGGACCAGCCCGGCGTAGCTGTCGATCAGCCCGGCGGAGGCGAACACCACGACGAAGGGCACCGCGATGGCGGCGGGCGGGAACATGCGGCCGGACAGGATGTTCAGCGCCGCCCGGGGGCTGCCGCCGCCGGCGTAGCGCACGATCCCGATGGCCGCCGCCAACCCGAGCGCGACCGAGAGCAGGGTCGCCGACACCGACGCCACCAGCGACCCCACGACCGCCCGGGTGGCGGAGGCGGACACGCCGCCCAGGCCCTTGCCCTGGACCGCCGCCGGGTCGAACAGGACGCGGTAGTTGTCGAGCGTGGGCGCCTGCGCCGTCCACAGCGCCGGGGACACGCTCCACTCCGCAGGCGGCTTGATGCTGGTCATCGCCACCCAGTAGATCGGGAACAGCGCGACCCCGAGCGCCAGCAGCAGCGCGGCCCAGCCCAGGGCGGACAGCGGCCGGGGCGTCACCGCGCCGCCACCAGCTGGTCCCGCATCGTGCGGAGCATGGCGTAGATCAGCAGCAGCGTGACGACGAGCACCGCGAAGGCCGCCGCGGCCGCGTAGGACAGGCGGAAATCGGAGAAGGCGAGCTTGTAGATGTAGAGCCCGATGGTCTCCGTGCTGGTCCCGGGGCCGCCGCGGGTAAGCAGGTACACCTCGTCGAACAGCTTGAGGATCTCCATGCCGCGCAGCACGAAGGCGACCGCGATCACCGGCCGGATCGCCGGCAGCAGCACGTCGCGGAACACCTGGAACGGGGAGGCGCCGAGCACGACCGCGGCGCGCACCGGGTTCTCCGGCACGGCGTTCAGGCCGGACAGCAGCACGAGGAAGAACAGCGGCGTCCAATGCCAGATCTCGGTGACACACACGGCGGCGAAGGCGAGGCCGGGGGTCCGCAGCCAGGCCGGGTGGGCACCGGACACGAAGAAGATCACCTGGTTCACCGGCCCGTCCGCCTGGAACAGCATCCAGAACGTGTAGCCGACCACGACCGGCAGGATCATCATCGGCGCCAGCAGCACCGAGAAGAACAGGCGCTTGCCCGGGAAGCGGCGCAGGAACAGCAGCGCGAGGCCCAGGCCCAGCAGGAACTCGGTGCACAGGCAGATGGCGGACAGGCCGAGCGTGCGGACCACCGCCTCGATGAAGCGGTCGTCGTCCCGGAACAGCTCGTCGTAGTTGTCGAGGCCGACCCAGCTCGCGTCCCACACCGAGCCTTGCGTGGGCGACCAGCCCGTGAACGACAGGCCGAGCGCGAACAGCAGCGGCGCCACCAGCACGAGCAGCGACAGCGCCTGCACCGGCAGCAGCAGCCCGCGCCGCAGCCGCCGCGGATCGTCCCGCAGCGGCAGGGCGGGGGCCGCGGGCTGGG
>CAHJXG010000439.1 GCA_903644035.1 Rhodospirillales bacterium | reverse complement strand
TGAGCGCCTGGCGGTCCACGCCTCCGCCCGGCAGCGCGCCGATCTCGGCCAGCCGCATCAGCCGCGCCCAGAGCCGGCCATGATGGCTCACGACGTGCGCATCACCTCGCCCGGCGCCGCGCGGGGATCACGCGGGCGCCACGCGCCGGCCTCCGCCTGGGCGATGAACTCGGCGAGCGTCGCGTTGAACAGGGCCGGCTCCTCCAGGTTCAGCGTGTGCCCGGCCTTGGGGAACACGGCGAGGCCGCAGGCCGGGATCGTGCGCTTCAGGAACAGGCCGGGCTGCAGGCAGTGGTCGTCCTCGTCGCCGACGATCACCAGGGTGGGCACCGCCATCCGCCGCAGCCCGTCCTCCAGATCCCAGAACGACGGGCGGCGCGCCTGGACGCCGCGCATGGTCAGCGCCGCGCCGGTGCTGGAATGGGTGGCGAGGCGGTCGGCGAACTCCTGCCAGCCGCGCGGGTCCTTGGCCTGGAACTGCACCCGGCTCGCGCCGGCGGCGTAGGTGGGGGCGAAGGCCGGGGCGCCCAGCGTCTCGAACCGGTCGGCCACCTCCAGCGACACGCCGCGGAAATACGCCTCATGCTCCTTCTCGCAGCCATAGCCCGCGCCGGCGACCGTCAGCGACAAGGCCCGCCCGGGATGGCCGAGGCCCAGATGCACCGCGGTGAAGCCGCCCATCGACAGGCCCACGACGTGGGCGCGCCCGATGCCCAGCCCGTCCAGCACGGCGACGGCGTCGGACACCGCCAGCGCCTGGGAATACTGGGCGGCGTCGCCCGGGACGCTGGACGGGGCGTAGCCGCGGGCCGCGTAGGTGACGCAGCGGTGGCGGCGGCTGAAGAACCGCATCTGCGGCTCCCAGCTCGCGTGGTTGCCGCCGAACTCGTGGATGAACAGGATTGGCGTGCCGCTGCCGGCCTCCTCGACATGGAGGCGGAAGCCGTCGGGCGTGGCGATGAGCATGGGGCCTATCTTAGAACTGCGCCGGCACGTCATTCAACAGGTGCGCCTCCTCGACCATCGCCGGCAGCAGGGCGCAGAGCGCCTCGACCCACTCGGCCGGCACCGAGGTGCTGATCTTCACGAAGCGGCTGCCGAAGCGCGCGGTGTGGTAGGCGCCCTGCCGGATCATGACCCGGCGGCGGCGGAAGCACTCGACCAGCGCCTCCGGCCGCACCCCCGCCGCGTCCGTCTCGACGACCAGGAAGTTGCCGTGGCTGGGCCAGACCGGGATCGACAGGCCGGGAATCGCCGCCACCGCGGCGTGGATGCGCGCCTTGTTGGCGGCGTCGATGGCGCGGACGGTCGCCATCCACCCGGGCTTCACCGCCAGCCCCGCCATCGCCGCCCGCTGCGCCACGACGCTCGCGCCCAGCACGCTGGTCGCCTGGCCCGCAAGCTCCTCGAACAAGGCGGGAGGCGTCACCAGCGCGCCGATCCGCAGGCCGGCGAGGCCGAGCCACTTGGAGAACGACAGCGACACCACCGAGTGATCCGGCGCCTCAAGCAGGGCGGGATGGTGGCCGTCGGCGAAATCGCGGTAGGTGCAGTCATGCACCAGCAGCGCGCCGCAGTCACGGGCGATCGCGGCAAAGGCGCGCATCTCGTCCACGGTGCAGCTTGTGCCGAGCGGGTTGTTGGGATCGACGATGTAGATGACCGCCGTCCGCTCGTCGACCGCGGCCTCCAGCGCCGCGGGCGTCAGGCGGTAGCCGCAGTCCGGGCCGTAGATGGGGATCTCGATGACCTCCGCTCCGGCCTGCCGGGCGAACTGGCAGGGCCACTTCCAGGTGGGGTCAGTGGTGACGAAGGTGGTGCCGGGGCGGCAGCGGGCGCGGCAGATCATGGCCAGCGCGCTCACGCCGCCCTCCGTCACCAGCGCCTCCATGCCCGGCACCCGCAGGTCGGCGACGATGGCGGCCCGCAGCGCCTCGAACCCGAGCGGCGGGGCGTAGGCGTTGTACTCCTCGGTCTCGATGGCGGCGATCATGGCCTGGCGGACCGCCGGGTGCGCCGGGATGTGGTTGGTGTTCTGCCCCAGCCACATCAGGCCCGGCGTGCCCGCCAGCTCGTCGAAATAGCGGTTGCGGGCGAGCAGGCCCGGCACGCTAGATCACCGAGCCGCGGGCGGAGATGCCGCCGTCGATGGTCACGACCGTTCCGGTGATGTAGCCGGCGCGGGGCGAGGCGAGGAAGGCGACGAGGTCGGCCACCTCCTCCGACGTGGCCGGGCGCTTGCCGGGGTAGCGGTCATGCAGCTCCTCCCACCGCGCCTCGTCGCCCAGCATGTCGATGGCCTTGCGCTTCATGATCTTGGTCATGCGGGCGGTGGCGACCGGGCCGGGGTTGACGCCGACCACGCGCACGCCGTCGTTCAGGCTGGCGCCGCCGATGGCCTTGGTGAACGCCATCAGCGCGGCGTTGCCGGTCGATCCCGCGAAGTAGCTGGCGTCCCAGTTCTCGCCGGAATTGCCGATGACGTTCACGATCACGCCGCCACGGCCCTTCATGCGGCCGTAGAAGGCGCGCGCCAGGGCGATGTAGCCGAACACCTTGAGGTCGAACCCGCGGCGCAGCGCCTCGTCCGTCACGACGTCGAGCGACCCCGCCGGGATGTCGCCGGCGTTGTTCACCAGGATGTCCGCGCCCGCGGCGGCATCGGCCAGGGCGTCCATCGCGGCGGCGGTCGAGAGGTCGGCGGCATGGACGGTCACCTGGACGCCGTGCGCCGCCTCGATCTCGGCCTTGGCCTGCGCCATCGCGGCGGCGTTGCGGGCGGCGAGGTGCAGGTGGCAGCCCTCCGCCGCCAGGGTGCGGGCGCAGGCGAGGCCGATGCCCTGCGACGCGCCGGTGATCAAGGCCGTCTTGTTCGTGAGGTCGAGCTGCACAGCGGGCGTCTCCGGGATTTTGGTATGCATCAAGCCATATTGTGCATACCAAATGAT
>CAHJXG010000438.1 GCA_903644035.1 Rhodospirillales bacterium | reverse complement strand
GGCGGCCAGCGATCCAGAACGTCAGCATCCGCTACGTCGCCGACCCCGCCACCCGGATCAGCGAGCTGCGCGCCGGCACCGCCGACCTGGTGGACACCGTGCCGCTGTCCCTGGCGCCCACGGTGGAACAGGACGCACGGTTCCGGCTGATCATCGCGCGCACGCAGTCGCGCCGGCAGCTGTTCTTCAACCCGAACTCAGGCGTCACGGCCAACGCCAGCTTCCGGAAGGCGGTCGCCCACGCGATCGACAAGGCCGAACTCGTCGCCGTGGAGAAGCGGGCGATCCCGAACGGCGGCATCTACAGCTTCAACGAGGCTGCCTACGACCCGGCCTACCAGGCGTTCCCCTACGACCCCGAGAAGTCCATCCAGCTGCTGAAGGCGGCCGGGATCCGCAACCCCGTGGTCACCCTGCACGTGCGCGCGGAGCTGCCGTCGGACGTGATCGGCGCCCAGGTGATCCAGGCGCAGCTCGCGGCGGTCGGCATCACGCTCAAGATCGACGTGGGGCCGGGCGCGGACAGCATCCCGAAATGGACCGCGGGCCAGATGGACGGCATGTACTACGGCCAGATGCAGGCGCTGTACCCGACCGAGGACCAGCTGTTCTTCACGCATTTCAGCGAGAAGTCCGCCTATCGCCGGGTCACCGGGGTGCCGGACGCCACGCCGCTGATCGACCAGCTCCGCAGCACCACGGACATCGCGGAGCGGAGGCGCCTGGCGCAGCGGATCCAGCAGATCGTCCTGGAGCGGGACACCCTGTGGGCGCCGATGTACATCGAGCCGGACCTCTACGCCGCCGTGGCCAACTTGAGGTGGGAACCCGTGCTGGGCGTGAAGTTCAACTTCGAGGACGCCTATTTCGAGTAGGCGCCCCGTGATCGCCGCGCCGCGCCGGGCGCGGGCCGCCAGGATGGCGCGGACGCTGGCCAGCCGCATCGCCGACACGCTGATCGTGGCGCTGGTCGTGCTGTTCGTGACCTTCGCCTTCGTCCGGCTGATGGGCGACCCCGTCAGCGCCGCGCTGTATGCCGGCGGCGCCACCCCGGAGCAGGTGACGGCGGTGCTGGAGGAGCTGGGCTACAAGCGGCCGTTGCTGGTGCAGTTCGCCGCCTATGCCGCCGGGGTGGCGCAAGGCGACTTCGGCACCAGCACGCAGTTCGGCGGGAGCGCCCTCGGGGTCGTGCTGAGCAGGGTGCCGGCGACGCTCCACCTAACGGCGGTGTCGCTGCTGTTCACCGCCGTGGCGTTCATGCCGCTGGGCTTCGCCGCCGGCCGGCAGGCCAGGGGCCGCTTCGACCGCGCGCTGCTGGGCGGCACCGCGCTTGCGCTGGCCGTGCCGCCCTTCGTGTTCGGCGGCTGCCTGATCCTGCTGTTCTCCGTCGCCCTGCGCTGGCTGCCGACCTCGGGCGACGCGGGGTGGGCCAGCGTCGTGCTGCCCGCCGCAACCCTGGCGCTGCAGCCGATCGCCCGGCTCAGCCGCGTCCTGCGCGGCAGCATGCTGGACGTGGCGTCGCTCGACTACGTCCAGCTCGGGCGCGCCAAGGGCCTGTCCCGGCTGCTGGTGGATGTCCGCTACGTGCTCCGCAACGCGCTGCTGCCGGTGATCTCGGTGTTCGGGCTGCAGGTCACGGGCATCCTCGGCGGCGCCATCCTGGTCGAGGCCGTGTTCAGCTGGCCCGGCATCGGCCTGCTGACGCAGCAGGCGCTGCTGTCGTCCGACTACAACGTCGTGCAATGCATCGTCCTGCTGGTGACCCTGGGCGTGCTGGGCGTGACCATGCTGACCGACATCGTCTACACGCTGGCCGATCCGCGCGTGTCGCCGGACGGGGTGTCCCGGTGAGCGGAGGCGGACCGCCATGGGGATGACGGGCCAGGGGCCGCGCATCTGGGCCGCGCTGCTGGCGCTGATGCTCCTGGGCATCGCCATCGGGCCATGGGCGCTGCCCAGCCCGTTGAAGCTCGACGTGCTTCACGCCTTCGCCCCGCCCGGCAGCGTGGCCGTGCTCGGCACCGACGAACTCGGCCGCAGCATCCTCGCCCGCGTTGCCACGGGCCTGCAGTACTCGGTCGGCGTCGCCGTGCTGGGCACGCTGCTGGGCGCCTCGTTCGGGATCTCGGTCGGGCTGGCGGCGGGCTACTTCGGCGGTCTCGTGGACCGCGTCTCGATGCGCCTGGTGGACATCCAGATCGTCATCCCGCAGCTGCTGTTCGCGATGGTGGTCGTGACCGTGCTCGGGCCGAGCTTCCCGACGCTGGTGATCGCGCTGTCGTTGAGCTGCTGGACGGCCTTTGCCCGGGTCACCCGTGCCCAGGTGCTCGTGCTGCGGCAGCAGGAGATGGTGGCCGCGATGATCACGGTCGGCATGTCGCGCACCCGGCTGCTGCTCTGGCACGTGCTGCCGAACATCTCCGGCGCGCTGACCGTGCTGTCCACCCTGGAGGTCGCGCACCTGATCCTGGCCGAGGCGGCGCTGGGGTATCTTGGCCTGGGCATCCCGCCGCCCAGCCCCACCCTCGGCCGGATGATCGCGGACGGCACCTCGGCGCTGCTGAGCGGCATCTGGTGGCCCGCTCTGGTGCCCGGCATCGTCGTGTCCCTGCTGATCCTGTCGATCAGCCGCCTGGGCGACTGGCTCCAGGCCCGGCTCGATCCCCGGCAGCGGCCAGGCTTCGCCAATGAGCTTTGAACGGAGCGACGGGCCAGCGGTGCCCGTCCTGCAGATCCGGGACCTCTCGGTCGAGTTCCCGGCGAAGGGCGGCAGGGTGCGCGCCGTCAGCCGCGTCAGCTACGACGTCCACGCCGGGGAGATCGTGGCCGTGGTCGGCGAGTCCGGGTCCGGCAAGAGCGTGACCGCCCTCGCGGCGCTGGGCCTGCTGCCGGCCTCGGCCCGGGTCACGGGACGCATCCTGATCAACGGCGCCGACATGCTGGCGCTCGACGAACCCTCGCTCGAGCGCATGCGCGGCGCGCAGGTCGCGATCGTCTTCCAGAACCCGCTCAGCAGCCTCAACCCCACGGTCAGGGTCGGCCGCCAGATCACCGAGGCCATTGCGCTGCACGAGGCGATGCCGGGCCAGGCCATGAAGGCGCGCGCGGTCGAGCTGCTGTCCCAGGTCGGCATCGAGGACCCGCGGCAACGCTTCGACGCCTTCCCGCACCAGCTTTCCGGCGGCCAGCGCCAGCGGGTGGCCATCGCCATCGCCCTGTCGTGCCGGCCAAGCGTGCTGATCGCCGACGAGGCGACGACCGCCCTGGACGTGACGGTCCAGGCCCAGGTCCTGGACCTGCTGCGGCGGCTGCGGGACGAGACCCGATGCGGGCTTGTCGTCATCACCCACAACATGGGCGTGGTCGCCGACATCGCCGACCGGGTGATCGTGATGAAGGATGGCGAGGTGGTCGAGGCGGCGCCCGTCGATGCGCTGTTCCACGCGCCGCGGCACGACTACACGCGGCGCCTGCTCCGCTCCGTGCCGAAGCTCGGCGCCCCGTCCGCCCGCGTGCATGACGCTCCCGAGGCCCCCACCGGGCGCTGCGCGCTGCAGGTCGAGGGGGTCTGCGTCGGATACCGCCGGCCGGACGGCAGCGTGTTCCATGCGGCGCAGGACGTGTCGTTCTCCATCGGCCGGAACGAGGTGTTCGGCCTGATCGGCGAATCCGGATCGGGGAAGTCGACCATCGGCCGCTGCGCCGCCGGGCTGACGCAGGTGTCGGCGGGCCGCGTCATGATCGACGGGCAGGATATCGGCCGGCTGGGCTTCGGCCGGATGCAGGCGCTCCGGCGCAACTTCGCGATGATCTTCCAGGACCCCGGCGCCTCGCTCGATCCGCGCCGGACGGTGGCGCAGAACATTGCCGAGCCGCTGATCGTCCACCGCCTGGCGTCCCGCCACGACATCGCCCGCACTGTCCTCGAATGGCTGGACAAGGTGGACGTCCAGCGCTCCCTGGCTGGCCGCTACCCGTTCGAGCTGTCGGGAGGGCAGAAGCAGCGCGTCGCGATCGCCCGCGCCCTGTCGATCAGCCCCAGCTTCCTGATCGCGGACGAGCCGACCAGCGCGCTGGACGTGTCCGTGCAGGCGAGGGTGCTCGACATCTTCGCCCGGCTACAGGAGACGCTGCGGTTCGCCTGCCTGTTCATCAGCCACGACCTGGCCGTGGTGGAGAGCATGTGCCGGCGCATGGCGGTGATGCGGTCCGGGCGCATCGTCGAACTCGGCCCGGTGGACACGATCATGCGTCACCCGGGCAACGCCTACACGGAACGCCTGATCGCCTCGATCCCCGTCCCCGATCCACGGATCCAGCGGGCACGCCACGTGCCTCGACCCTCCCAATTGACGGCGGGATGAGCAAGATTCAGCCAGCGGCACGTTGACATGGTCAGAAGACAGCTTCTTAATTGCCCGAACAGTCAAATATAGGTTGCCTGGATCCCATGCCGGTCGCCCAGCCAGATGGTCTCGTCGTCGGATCCGGCATCGCAGGGGTCTGCGCGGCGCTGTTCATCCAGTCCGCGGGCGGCAGGGTGACGATCATCGATCCCGGCGAGCCCGGCACCGGCGCCTCGTTCGGCAACGCCGGGATCGTGGTCAACACCAAGCTGATGCCGGTGTTCGCCGGGCTGACGCCGGGCCGGTTGCTGGCGATGCTGCGTGACCCGTCCTCGCCACTCAACGTCCGCTGGTCGCGCCTGCTCGGCCTCTCGCCCTGGTTCCTCCGCATGCTGGCGAACTCGAACGAAGGGCGGGTGCGGGCGATCACCCGCGCCCTGGCGAACCTCTGCCAGAACGGCGAGCAGACCTATGCCGCCTTGTGGCAGGCGGCCGGCATGGGCGACCTCGTGCGCGCCCGCGGGTCGCTGGCGCTGAGCCTGAGCGAGGAGGACCGGGACCGCGACTGGGACGGGCCGCTGGCGCTGCTGCGCTCGATGGGCGTGCCGATGGAGAGGTCCGGGCCTGCGGACCTGAAGCGGCTCGCGCCCGCGCTGGGGCCGCGATACACCTGCGGCGTCTTCTCGCCGGACTTCCAGCACACCCTCGACCCGCAGGCCTTCGTGGCGCGGCTCCACGAGCTGTTCCTGTCCCGCGGCGGCACGCACCGCCGCGTGTCGGCCCTGGGCGTCCGCGTCGAGGGCGGTCGCGCGACCGGCCTCGACACGACGGACGGGTTCGTGCCGGCCGGCAGCGTCGTGCTGGCGGC
>CAHJXG010000437.1 GCA_903644035.1 Rhodospirillales bacterium | reverse complement strand
GCGCAGATGGCGTGCACGACCTGGAGGTTGGTGCGCGGCTGCCGGGCGCCGATGGCGAGGGTGGCGCCGGGTTCGGCGTGCTCCAGCGCGCGGACCAGGGCCTCGGCGTGGTCATCGACGAACAGCCAGTCCCGTTGGTTGGACCCGTCGCCATAGACTGGCAGGGGCTTGCCCTCCAGCGCGTTCAGCGTGACCAGCGGGATCAGCTTCTCCGGGAATTGCCAGGGGCCGTAGTTGTTCGTGGTGTTGGTGACAAACGCCGGCAGCCCGTAGGTGTGCCACCAGGCGCGCACCAGGTGGTCGGAGGCGGCCTTGCTCGCCGAGTAAGGGCTGCGCGGGTCGTACGGCGTGTCCTCGGTGAACGGCGGATCGTCGGGGCCGAGCGCGCCGAACACCTCGTCCGTCGAGACGTGGTGGAAGCGGAACCGCTGGCGGGCGTCGGGGCCGAGCGTCGTCCAATGGGTGCGGGCCGCTTCCAGCAGCACGAAGGTGCCGACGATGTTGGTCTGGATGAACGGCGCCGGGCCGTCGATGGAGCGGTCCACGTGGCTCTCGGCCGCGAGGTGCATGACGGCGTCGGGGCGGTGCGCGGCGAAGATGTCGCGCATCGCGGCGGCGTCGGTGATGTCGGCGCGGAGGTGCTGGTGGCGCGGATGGGTGCGCGCCTCCTCCAGCGCGTCCTCGGAGGCGGCGTAGGTCATCTTGTCCACGTTCACGACGTGATGGTCGGTGGCGCGGATCAGGTGTCGGATGACGGCCGAGCCGATGAAGCCGCATCCGCCGGTGAGGAGTATCCGCATGAGGGCTGGGGTGTCCTATACCGTTTCGGTGCTGCAAACTGCCAGCGATGCTGGGATGGGGCAATCTGGTTTTAACGGGGATGGGCGCGCAAAGGACGCGGTGGTTTGGTTGTGAATGTCTCTCGCCAACCTGGCTCGGTTCGCGATATGTCGATTAATACACGCGGAACGGTTGCAGACGAGGGCCTGGATGGACACGCTGGCCGACATGGCTTCGGACATTGCAAGCGACCCGGTCGTGCTGCAGGAAGGCTTGCTCTGCCTGCGATTCGACGGGCGGACCATACCGTTGCGAATGGGCACGGCGCCGGTCGAGAGCTTCATCCCGGGATGGCGGCCGGTGTTCCTCTATATCGGGTTTTCTCCCTTTATTTTGCTGCAGTTCGCCAGCGACTCTGGGGAGACGGCCGTCTGGATCGTCGATGCGGACGGGGTCCGGCTCGGTGGATCGTTGGGGGAGCTGGAGCCAAGCGCCCAAGAGGCGCTGCGCGTTGCAGCCGTGCCGCGGGTTGCGCATTGGGTGAATGCGGTGCTGCAGCGGCCCACGCTGTCGCTTGATCCGCAGACCCGCGCGTTCCTGCAACTGCCGGAGGATTTCCGGCGCGATGTCGGCCAGCTTTGCGCCGCGTCGGCACTGCCGCCGGTGCGCCGGGTCGTGCTGGAGGGGGCGCCGAACCTTTGGGAAGAGGGGTGGGGCCTGGACCGAGGGCACGTCGAAACCCTGCTGGCGACACCGTTCCAGGACCGCGTGCTGCAGGCGGCGGAGGACGGCATGTTGAGCTGGCCCAGCCCGGTGGACGGCCGGACGCTGACCGTGCAGGGCAGCCTGTGCTCCGACGACTTCCGGTTCGCGTATCGGCTTGCGGACTCCGCACATGGGCTGGTGTGCTACACCATCGTGTCCCACCACCATGCGGCAACGCTTGGGCTGTATGTGCCGGCTCTCAGCCTCCTGCTGATCCGTGACGGATGGGCGGCGCGTTGGCTGGATGTTTATACCCCGAGCGTAACGGAGTGGCTGATCCCGCTGGTCTGCCGCTTCGGAGACGCGCTGGAGGGTTATTTCGCCGCGGGCGCCGGCCGGGTCGCCAGCATCATGCGCGGCTGGCCGGCCAACCATTTGGGTCATCAGCTTTGGAACGAGCTGAGCGGAGTCGATTGGTTCTTGCGGTCGGCTCCCGGGCCACATCTGCCGGAATGGATCGTGCCCGGCCCGGGAACTGAGCTTTGGGGGCCAATCGACCAAGTGTTCCCGCAGCTTCTGGGCAGGGTGGATCGATCGCCGCCCAACGTTGAGGCCGCCATCAAGGCATCTTACAACACCGGCGCTTGTCTTGTCCGGGTCACCAGCGAGTACGTCTCGTCTGAGCTGCGCGTCAGCTTACAACGCCTCGTCGAGGCGGACCCGATTCATGGCGAGGTCTGCCGGGTGATCGAGGGACGCGCGCGGCCGGACGCGCCGGTGATCCTGATCGGCCTGCGCGTCGAGAACCGGACGATGATCGATCTGCTGGAGTTCTGTGAGGAGCTGCTGGAGCAAGTGGCTGCCGCCCTTCCGGGAACGGTTCTTGTGTTGGACGGGCACAATTCTGGCGGAGATGGCCGGGTGATCGTGAGCCATGGCGAGTTGGGCGCGCGTCGCCCTCCGCTGGATGTGGAGCGACAGATCGCCGGGCACTTGCGGCGGCTTCAGGTTGGACGTGACGTCATGGTGGTTGACACATTGGGCGCGCCAATCCGAGTGAGCTTGGCGTGGTGTTTGCGGTCGGACTGCTTCTTTTCGATTTGGGGCGCGAGCCTCGCAAAATACCGCTGGGCCTGCAACAAGCCTGGCTTTGTCGTGACGAGCCGGTGGAATCTGACACATCGGGATGATCTGCATATCTATGACGCGCCAGGGTTTATGGAAACGCCGAGTGAGTTGGCGTTCGTGAACACTGATTTGATTCAAGACGTGCCAAGTGCCGCATTGGTAGTGGATGTTGGACCAGGACAGCCATCATTTTTCAACTTTAAGGTTGAGATTGAAGCTGTGATTTCGCAGTTTCTGACGATCATTGACAATGCGCTTGCACGCCCGAGCACTATGCCATCTTCGCCTTGACATGGAACGTGCAACCTCCTGCCGCCAGCCTAGGACACACTGGATTTGAAAAAAGTTGCGATTTGCTTCTCAGGTCACCCTAGAACGTTCTTGGATCATAAGGCGTCCTGGGACCAATATTTCTCGATGATCCGCCGTGAGTATGCCTTATCTATCTATTTCCATAGCTGGGCCGATCACGGCCTGGTGCAGATGTCGAGCCGGGGGTGTGTTGAGGGGGAGCTTGTCCCAGGACGCTACCCCGAATTTCAGGAGTTGGTCAGATACCTGACTCCCACTGCGTTCGCGATTGAGAGTTTTTCTCCACAGTTGAACGCAACGGCGAAGAATTTTCCTCCGGTATTTCTTTCAAATATACAGGCAAGTCGCAGAAAGATATTGTCACAGCTGTATAGTGTCCGTTTTGCCGATCATCTGCGATCACAATTCGAAGCGGCTGAGAACTGCCCATCCGATGT
>CAHJXG010000436.1 GCA_903644035.1 Rhodospirillales bacterium | reverse complement strand
TGCCCGGCGCCGCCGCTCGGGGCGAAGCTGCTGCGGCTCGGCGGCCAGGACCTGCCGCTGCGCGCCACGGTCGGGCTGCTCGCCCAGCCGTTCTCCTGCCTGGGCCTGCCGGTCGCGGCCGTGCCGATCTCCGTCACGCCGGGCGCGGGTCCCGGCTTGCCGCTCGGGGTGCAGGTCGTGGCGGCGCCGTGGCGGGAGGACGTGTGCCTGCGCGTGGCCGCCTACCTCGAACAGGCGGGGGTGGCCCGCGCCGCCGGGGAGGACCCGATATGGACATGAACCTGCCGGACGTGCTGGCCGAGGTGGAGGCCGCCTTTGCCCGCTACGAGCACGCGCTGGTGACGAACGACGTCGCCGTGCTCGACGAGCTGTTCTGGGCCGACCCGCGCACCGTGCGCTACGGCGTGGCCGAGGTGCTGCACGGCATCGAGGCGATCCGCGCCTTCCGCGGCGCCCGCCCGGCCCAGGGACTGGCGCGGACGCTTGAGCGCACGGTCATCACCAGCTTCGGCCGCGACTTCGCCACCGCGAGCACCCTGTTCACGCGGGAGAGCGCGCCGGGCAAGCTGGGCCGTCAGCAGCAGAGCTGGGCGAGGCTGCCGCCGGGCTGGCGCATCGTCGCCGCCCACGTGAGCGTCATCCCGGCGCCGTAATGCCGGCCCGTGCGGCGCGCCACCCGGCGGCGGGCTGTCTCACCGGAAGGGAAATCAGCCCTGCGGGAACATCGCGCGCTCGACCAGCGCGCAGATCACGTGCGCGGCGACGATGTGGATCTGCTGGACGACGGGCGTGCGGGCCGAGGGCGCCTGCAGCAGCAGGTCGCAGGCTTCCACCATCGGCCCGTCCTGCGCGCCGGTGAAGCCGAGGCAGACGAGCTGCCTCTCCCTGCCCGCCGCGAGGGCCCGCAGCACGTTGGCCGAATGGCCCGACGTGGAGATGCCGAGCAGCACGTCGCCGGGCTGCCCGAGGCCGAGCACCTGGCGTTCGAAGACGTGCTCGTACCCATAGTCGTTGCCGATGGCGGTGAGCACCGAGGTGTCCGTCGTGAGCGCAATCGCCGCAAGCGGCGCGCGGTCGTACATCAGGCGCGAGATGAACTCGCAGGCGATATGCTGGGCGTCGCCGGCGCTCCCCCCGTTGCCGCACACCAGCAGCTTGCCGCGGTTGCGCAGCGCGGCCACGATGGCGTCGGCCATGTCGGTCAGCACCCGGCGATGCCGCGCGTCGCCGCAGAACGCCTGGGTTGATCGCAGGGTGTCATCCAGATAGGCGTCGATGAAGTCCATGATGCACCTTCGAGGCTGCCGCGGGTCGGCCGGGCCTACACAATTTCCGGGTGGCGCGTTAGTAAATCTTCCAGCCCTCGGTGCCGTGCCGGGTGAAGTGGCACGTCATGACCTGGCCATCCCGGCGCCCCAAGGCGCGGATAACGTCAACCCGACGCTCCGGGACCACCAGAAACGTCAGGAAGCCGCCGCCCCCGGCCCCGGAGATCTTGCCGGCCCGCGCGCCGGCGTCGAGCGCCGCCTGGACCGTGTGGTCGATGGGCTTGCTGGTGATGTTGTCGGCCAGCCGCTTCTTGGATTCCCAGGTCTCGCGCATGCAGGCGGCGAAGGTGTCGAAGTCGCCCTTCAGCAGGCACTCCTTCATCCGGAAGGCGTCCTCCTTGATCGCGTGCATCGCATCGAGCGTCGTGCCGCTGTGAGACGTCAGGTTGTCGGTCTGCTCCTTGATGATCCGGGCGGACGACCGCGAGACGCCGCTGTTGAACAGGATCAGCGAGGTTTCCAGCTCCGAGATGATCCAGTTCTTGACGCGCAGGGGATTGACGATGACGCGGTCGTCCCGGTGGAACTCCATGAAGTTCACGCCGCCGAAGGTCGCCGCGTACTGGTCCTGCCGGCCGCCGCCCAGGCCGGCGTCGATCCGCTCGATCTCGAACGCCAGATGCGCGATCTCGTACTCGCCGAGCGGCAGGTTGAGCCACTCGACGAACGCCTTCACCAGCGACACGACCATGGTCGAGGAGGTGCCCAGCCCCGAACCCGGCGGCGCGTCGCAGAAGGTGGTGATGCGGCAGGACAGCGGGCGCCCGCCGTTGAACTGCGCGACGATGCGGCGATAGACGGCGCGGTGCAGGATGAGGGGGCCGGTCAGCTCCATCGCATCGTCCGCCATGACCTCGCATCGGCTGTCGATGTCGGGCGCGGAGATGGTGACGCGCCCATCCGTCGTCGGCTCGATGATGGTATAGGCATAGAGATCGATGGTCACGTTCAGGACCGCTCCGCCGAACCGATCGCAATAGGGCGACACGTCGGTCCCGCCGCCAGCAAAGCCCAGGCGAAGCGGAGCGCGGGAGCGTATGATCATGACATGCTTGCCTTCGTCTGCTGGATCAAGCTTTCTGCAAGCAAGATGGAGGTTGCGGAGGACTGGCCCAGTTCTGCCAACATGTCGGCAAATGCCCGACTGATGTCGGAGGCGTTCTCATTGCGAACCCTACATAGCCGCATGAGAAACCGCAACATCGCGGGGGCGTGCGGGGCCATGGCGCGGCGGGGCCGGTCGCCGCGGCTCCGCATCCCCAGCGGCGACGCATGCGCCGGCATCCACGGCGTTGCTGCGACGCGCCAACTCTGGCAAGGGTCAGCGTATCGACATGGCGCCGCATGATTGCATGATCCCGATTCACGACCACGCCGCGCGGCGATGCACGCTCAGCGGCGGCGCCAGCGCGCCCGTGCGGACCGGGCGTGACCAGCCTTGCTGATCAAGGGGACGCGCGCATGACCGGCCTGGTGTATGTCCTCAATGGCCCGAACCTCAACCTGCTCGGCAGGCGGCAGCCGCACATCTACGGGCACGAGACCCTGGCCGACGTGGAGCGCGACTGCCGGACGCTCGCGGCCGAGCTTCGGCTCGACCTGCGCTTCCACCAGAGCAACCGCGAATACGAGATCATCGACTGGATCCATGCGGCGCGGGAGGATGCGGACGGCATCGCCATCAACCCGGCCGCCTTCACCCACACCTCCGTCGCCATCCTCGACGCGCTGCACGCCTTCGAGGGGCCGGTGATTGAAATCCACATCAGCAACGTGCACAAGCGGGAGGCGTTCCGGCACCACTCCTTCGTGTCGAGCCGGGCGGACGGCGTGATCGCCGGGTTCGGCACCCAGGGCTACCTGCTGGCCCTGCGCCGCCTGGCGCGGCTGATCGAGGAGGGGTCCAAGTAGCATGGCGCCGCTGCGGAAGTGCATCGCCACGGTCGCGCTGAGCGGCAGCCTTCCGGAAAAGCTGGAGGCCGCCGCCGCGGTCGGCTTCGACGGCGTGGAGATCATGGAGGCGGACCTGCTGTCGTTCGACGGCTCGCCCGCAGACGTGCGGCGCATCGCGGACAGCCTGGGCCTCGGCATCGACCTGTATCAGCCGTTCCGCGACTTCGAGGCGATGCCGGACCCCGTCCGCGCCCGCAACCTGGACCGCGCCGAGCGCAAGTTCGACCTGATGCAGGCGCTCGGCGCCGAGATGATGCTGGTGTGCAGCAACACCCAGCCCGCCGCCCTTGACGACGACGCCCGGGCCGCCGCCGACCTGCACGAGATGGCGGGGCGTGCGGCCCGCCGCGGCCTGCGCATCGGGTTCGAGGCGCTGTCCTGGGGCCGCAACATCCGCCTGTGGGGCCACGCCTGGCGCATCGTGCAGGCCGCCGCGCACCCGGCGCTGGGGCTGATCGTGGACAGCTTCCACACCCTGGCGCTGGGCGACGATCCCGCCGGGCTGGCGGCGGTGCCCGGCGACCGCATCTTCTTCGTGCAGCTGGCCGACGCCCCCCGCCTGCAGATGGATGTGCTGAGCTGGAGCCGCCACTTCCGCAACTTCCCCGGACAGGGCGCCCTGGACGTGACCGGCTTCCTGCGCGCCGTGCTGGCGTCGGGCTACGCCGGGCCGTTGTCGCTGGAGGTGTTCAACGACGACTTCCGCTCGGCGCCTGCCCGGCTGAACGCCCGCGACGGCCTGCGCTCGCTGATCCTGACGGAGGCGGAGGCCGGCGGTGCCGCCCCCCTGCCCCCGGTCCCGGCGCTGGACGGCATCGAGTTCCTGGAGTTCGCGGTGGACGAGGCCGCCGGCCGGGAGCTGGCGGCCTTCCTGGGCAGCCTGGGCTTCCGACATGCCGGGCGGCACCGGTCCAAGGCGGTCGATCTCTACCGGCAGGGCGGGATCAGCATGGTGCTGAACGGCGAGCAGGACAGCGCCGCCGCCGAGCACTTCCAGCAGCACGGCCCCTCGGTCTGCGCCATGGCGCTGCGGGTGGATGACGTGCCGGGCACGCTGGCCCGGGCGGAGGCGCTGCTGTGCCCGCGGTGGCAGGAGCCGGTCGGCGCCGACGAGTGCAGCATCCCCGCCGTGCGCGCACCGGATGGAACGTTGCTCTACTTGGTCGGGGTAGGCGGGCCTTCCTGGGAGGACGACTTCGACCGGCTGCCCGGCGCGGACGGCACCGCCGGTTTGACCGGCATCGACCATGTGGTGCAGGCGCTGCCGGCCGGGCGCATGGACGGCTTCGTGCTGTTCTGGCGCGCGCTGTTCGGCCTCCTGCCGCAGCCGCAGTTGGAGACCCCGGACCCCTATGGGCTGGTGCTCAGCCGCGCCCTGGTCAGTCCCGGCGGCCGCGTGCGGCTGGCGCTGAACGCCTCGGACAGCCGGGGCACGGCGACCGGCCGGTTCATCTCGACGTTCGCCGGCGCGGGCGTGCACCACATCGCACTGTCCACGCCCGACATCGGGGGCGCGGCGGCGGCGCTGGAGGGGCTGGGCGCCCCGGTGCTGCCGATACCGGAGAACTACTACGACGACCTGGCCGCGCGCTGGGGCCTCGACGACGCGATGCTGACCGACATGCAGCGCCATGCCCTGCTGTATGACGATGACGGCGCCGGCCGGTTCTGGCACCTGTACACCGCCGCCTTCTGCGAGCGGTTCTTCTTCGAGGTCGTGCAGCGCGCCGATGGCTATGCCGGGTTCGGCGCGGCCAACACCCCCGTCCGTGCCGCCGCCCAGGCCCGGCTGCACCCGGCCGGCACCCTTCTGATGTAGCGGGCTTCCGAGGAGCTTCAGCCATGACGCCCTACGAGTTCATCCAGCGCGACCGGGACCAGCACCCGCCGGCGCTCACTCCGGACTACAAGAGCACGGTGCTGCGGTCCCCGCGCCGCCCCCTGTGGTCGCTCGACACCTCCCTGTCGGAGGTCACCGGCCCCCGCTTCGGCCACGACGCCCTGGGGCCGCTCGACCACGACCTGATCCTGAACTACGCGCAAGGCGGCGAGCCCATCGGGGAGCGCACCATCGTCCACGGCTGGGTCCTGGACGAGCACGGCCGCGGCCTCCCGCACACGCTGATCGAGGTCTGGCAGGCCAACGCCGGCGGGCGCTACCGCCATGTCAACGACACCTATCTCGCGCCCATCGACCCGAACTTCGGCGGCTGCGGCCGGGTGATGACGGACGAGGACGGGCACTACACCTTCCGCACCGTCAAGCCCGGCGCCTACCCGTTCCGCAACCGGGTCAACTCCTGGCGGCCGGCGCACATCCACTTCTCGCTGTTCGGGTCGGGCCTGGCGCAGCGGCTGATCACGCAGATGTACTTCGAGGGCGATCCGCTGATCCCGCACGACCAGATCCTGGGCACCATCCCCGACCCGGCCGCGCGCAGCCGGCTGGTGGCGGCGCTCGACTTCGACTTCGCGGTGCCGCTGGACAGCCTGGCCTACCGCTTCGACATCGTGCTGCGCGGACGCCGGCAGACGGTGTTCGAGAACAAGCTGCAGGGAGCTTGAGCCGCATGAAGCCCTTCACCCGCCTGCGCGAGACGCCGAGCCAGACCGCCGGCCCCTACGTGCACATCGGCCTGATCCCGGCGCAGGCCGGCCTCGACATCTTCGGGCAGAGCCTGGGCGACCGCCTGGCCGGGCCTGAGGCGCGGGGCGAACGCATCCGCATCGAGGGCCGGGTGCTGGACGGCGCCGGCACCCCCTGCACCGACGTGCTGATCGAATTGTGGCAGGCCAACGCCGCCGGCAAGTACGACCATCCCGCCGACCGGCAGGAGCGCCCGCTCGACCCGCATCTGCATGGCTGGGGCCGGACGGGCACGGATTTCCGCACCGGCGTCTGGGCGTTCGAGACGGTGAAGCCCGGCAGCGTCACCGGCCGCCGCGGCCGTCCCATGGCGCCGCACGTCAGCCTGTATCTCGCCTCCCGCGGCATGAACATCGGGCTGTCCACCCGCATGTACTTCCCCGACGAGGCCGAGGCGAACGCGGAGGATGCCGTGCTGAACCTGGTGGGGCCGCTGCGCGAAACGCTGATCGCCCGGCAGGAGAGCCGCGACGGCCTGCCGACCTACGTGTTCGACATCCACCTGCAGGGACCGCAGGAAACCGTGTTCTTCGACATCTGAGGCCGCCCGCATGTCCGCATCCCCTGTCACCATCGCCGTCGCCATCACCGGCTCCGTCCCCCGCAAGGCCGACAACCCGGCGCTGCCCGTCACCCCGGCGGAGCAGATCGAGAGCACGCATGAGGCCTACGAGGCCGGCGCCGCCCTCGTGCACATCCACGTCCGCAACCCCGACGAGACCCCGTCCTCCGACCCTGCGCTGTTCCGGCAGGTGCAGGAGGGCGTCGTGAGGCACTGCCCCGGCATGATCGTGCAGTTCTCCACCGGCGGGCGCGGGCGGGACCAGGCGGCGCGCGGCAACGCCCTGCCGCACCGGCCGGACATGGCGTCGCTGTCCACGGGGTCCGTGAACTTCCCGACCATCGTCTACGAGAACGCGCCGGCGCTGGTCATCGACCTCGCCACCCGGATGCGGGAGCATGGAGTGCGGCCGGAGATCGAGGTGTTCGACCTCAGCCACCTGCACGGCGCGCGCCGGCTGGTGGATGCCGGGCTGATGGATGAGCGCCCGCACGTGCAGTTCGTCATGGGCGTGAAGAACGCGATGCCGGCGGAGGAGCACCTGCTGGACATCCTGCTGGCCGAGAGCCGCCGGCTGCTGCCGCACGCCACCTGGACCGCCGCCGGCATCGGCGCCAACCAGGCGCGGGTGATGGAGTGGGCGCTGGCCCGCGGCGCCGACGCGGTGCGGACCGGGCTTGAGGACAACATCCGCATCAGCCGCGACCGCCTGGCCGGCAGCAATGCCGAGCTGGTGCGCCTGGCCGCCGA
>CAHJXG010000435.1 GCA_903644035.1 Rhodospirillales bacterium | reverse complement strand
GCCGCCACCGCGCCCGGCGCAGCACGCAGGCCGCGACCAGCACGCCGACCGCCGCCACCGCCGCCGTCACCTTGAGCAGCAGCAGAAGCCCCACGAGGGTGCCCAGCATCGGCGCGTCCCAGCGCGACTTCGGCAGCACGTACCAAAGCCCCAGCAGGAAGAACAGGCCGGCAACGAACCGGTTGTAGGAGGCGAAGTAGCTGATTTCCGAAAGGTTCGTCCGGTCCACTGTGAAGGGGACCAGCACCATGAGCGCCAGCAGCGCCGCCGCGGCGCCGAACCGCGCGCTGCTCTCGAACCGCGGCGCCAGCATCGCCAGCGGCGGCAGCATCAGCAGCCACATCAGCGCGTGCATCCCGACAAAGGGCTGCCCGCCGGGAAACAGCCGCTCGGCCGCATAGGCGAGATACGGCGTGAGCGAGCCGATCGGCATCATGAAGTCCAGGTGCGGCACCTGCCCCACCTCAATGCGGTAGGCCCCGTCCAGGATGAACAGGAAGTCCCAGAAGGCGCGTCCGAACGGGATGACCCGGATCGTCGCCGCGGCCGTGCACACGGCCACCGCCGACAGCGCCAAGGCCAGCACGCGCAGGGCGGCGCCCCCGGATCGCGCGGGCGTCCTCACGCCCATGGCCGCATGCTCCATCCCGTCCATTCCGGCGCTCAGACGGAGGCAGCGACGAAGATGCAGAAGCCGACCGCGCCCGTAAGCAGGCTGGCCCGGTCCGTCAGCGCGAACACGACGGGATCGTCATGCATCTGGCCGCGGTGCGACAGCATCAGCACGCGGCTGACCCAGAACAGCAGCACCGGGCACAGCAGCCACAGCGCCTGGGGCGTGTGATACAGCGGCAGCACGTCGGTGCTGTTAATGTAGAGCGCCATGACCAGCACCGCCATGTAGCCGCTGGACGTCGCCATGCTGTGCAGCATGTTGAGGTCCCCCAGCAGGTAGCCGCGCCCGGACATCTCGCCGCGTCCCGCGCGCAGATGCAGCGTCAGCTCGCTCTGCCGCTTCACCACCGCGAGCGAGAAGAACAGGAACATCGAGAAGGCGAGCAGCCATGGCGACACCAGGATGGCCGTCGCGGCGGCGCCGGCGAACACGCGGATCGTGTAAAGCGCCGCAAGCATCAGCACGTCCGCCACCATCTGCCGCTTGAGCGCGAACGAGTAGGAGACGGTGCAGGCGTAGTAGATCACCAGCATCAGCAGGAACGACGCCGGCAGGAACGCGGCGAGAAGCAGCCCGCCCCCGAGCGTCAGCGCGATCAGCATGGGCGCCAGCGACAGCGGCAGCGTCCCGCTGGCGAACGGCCGCCCCCGCTTGGACGGGTGCAGCCGGTCATGCGGCAGGTCAACCAGGTCATTGAGCAGATAGACGCTGGAGGCGCAGAGGCTGAACGCCGCGAACGCCACCGCGGCCCGCAGCTCCGTCAGCGGCGTGGCCTGATGCGCCGCCAGGACCGGCACGAAGATCAGGGTGTTCTTGGCCCATTGGTGCACCCGCATGGCCTTGGCGATCACGCGCAGCCGTGCGACGGCGCCGGGCCGGTGGCCGAGAGCGACGGCGTCCGGGCACTCCGCCTCCACCCGGCGGGCCAGCTTGGCCGAGGGCAGCACCATGATGGCGCGCCGGGCGCGGCGCCAGACCGGCCGGTCCACCTCCGCGTCGCCCGCGTAGTCGAAGCCGCCCTCCCCGAACTTCGCCGCGAGCAGCGCCCCCTTGGCTTCACCCTTGAGATTGACGTTGTCCTCCGAGGCGAACACGCCGTCGAACAGCCCCAGATGGCCCGCCACGGCGTCGGCCACGCCGCGGTCGGAGGCGGTGGCCAGGAACACCGGCCCGCCCGCCGCCCGCGCTTCCCGGGCCAAGGCCACCACGTCCTCGTTATAGACCAGCGTGGCGGGGTCAAGCTGCACGGCCTCCGCCACCCGCCGCTTGAACGACGCCCGGCCCTGCAGCAGCGCCGGCAACAGCGTGAGCAGCAGCAGCGGGCGCGTGGCGGCGAGGCGCAGCAACGCCTCGATCAGGGTGTCCGTGCGGACGATGGTGCCATCGAGGTCGATGACGAGCGGCACGCCGGCAGCGCGTCCTGCTTGCCGTTGCGATCCCGGCCCCGTCTCAGGCTGCAGGGTCAGGACGGACATGCTGCGGTTTCCTGTTCGGCAACGATTGAACGGCGTCCGAGGACGATACGTTCATAGAATGATTCGCGGCGGTTTTCCAGCGTTAGAATTGTCGCCTAACAATTTCGGTATGATAATTAAAGCAATGGGCCGTCTCAGTGCTGATCATGCTCAGCCCATCGGCGTTGCACCCAGCCCGGCTGGACCCGCATCTGGCCGGCGGCCGCCTGCTCCGGCTTGTGGCGGCCCTGGCTACGTCGCCAGCGGCAGCCCCACGTAGTTCTCCGCCAGCGCCGCCGACGCCTCGCGGCTGCCGACCACGTAGTCCAGTTCCGCCAGCTGAACCCGGCGGTCGAAGTCGGACGCGCCGTCGAAGCGATGGAACAGCGTCGTCATCCACCAGGAGAACCGCTGCACCTTCCAGATCCGCCGCAGCGCCGCCGCCGAGTAGCCCTCCAGGCCCGTGTCATCCCCTGATCCATACCAACGCCCGATGGCGCGCGACAGCAGCAGCACGTCGCCGACGGCGGAGTTCATGCCCTTGGCACCCGTGGGCGGCACGATGTGCGCCGCGTCGCCCGCCAGGAACAGCCGCCCGCACTGCATCGGCTCCGCCACGTAGGAGCGCATGGGCGTGACGCCCTTCTGGAAGATGCGCCCGGTCCGCAGCTGGAAGCCGTCACAGGCCAGGCGGGTGCCCAGCTCGGACCAGATGCGGTCGTCGGACCATGCCTCCACCTCCTCGTCCGGCGCGCATTGCAGGTACATGCGCTGCACCGTCGGCGAACGCTGGGAGCACAGGGCGAAGCCGCGCTCATGGTTGGCGTAGATCAGCTCCTCGGCGCTCGGCGGCGCCTCGGCGAGGATGCCGAGCCAGCCGAACGGGTATACCCGGTCATAGCCGCGCCAGGATCCCGCCGGCAGCGCCGGGCGGCAGACCCCATGGAAGCCGTCGCACCCGGCGATCACGTCGCATCGCAAAATGTGCGCCTGGCCGCCCTGGGTGAACCGCACCTCGGGGCTGCCGCCCTCGAAGCCGGACACGGACACGTCCGCGCAGTCGAACAGCAGCGGCGCGCCCACGGCATGCCGGGCTGCGATCAGGTCCCGCACGACCTCGTGCTGGCCATAGACCATGACGGACTGGCCGACCAATGCCTGGAAGTCGATCCGGTGCAGCACGCCGCCGAACAGCAGCCCCGTGCCTTCGTGCCGCAGGCCCTCCCGGTGCATCCGCGCGCCCAGGCCGGTTTGGTCCAGCACGTCCACCACGTGATGCTCCAACACGCCGGCGCGGATGCGATTCTCGACGTAGTGCTGGCTGCGCGCCTCGATCACGACGCTGTCGATGCCGTCGAGGCGCAGCAGGTGGGCGAGCAGCAGCCCGGCCGGGCCGGCGCCGATGATGGCGACCTGGGTCCGCATCTACGCTCCCTCCGCCGCGGCGCTTTGCGGCGCGCGCCGAAGGTGGCTAAGCAGGGAGACATGCCGCCCCGGACGCCCTCTCAGCAGCCGCTCGACCTCGGCAGCTACGCCCCGTTCTACCTGAACACGATCTCCAACCGCATCTCCGCCAGCGCGTCCCGCGCCTACCTCGTGCAGTTCGGCATCGGCATCGCCGAGTGGCGGGTGCTGGCCAACCTGGGCGGGGCCGGGCGGGCGACCGCCGGGGAGATCGCCCGGGTCACGGCGATGGACAAGTCGGTCGTCAGCCGGGCGGTGCAGGCGCTGGAACGCAGCGGCCATGTGACCGTGGCGGCGGATGCGGCCGACACGAGGCGGCGCACCCTGCATCTGACCTCGGGCGGCGACGCCCTGCGCCGGCGCGTCCTGCGGGTCGCGCTGGAGCGCGAGCGGGCGCTGCTGGCCGGCC
>CAHJXG010000434.1 GCA_903644035.1 Rhodospirillales bacterium | reverse complement strand
ACTTCATCCACGACCAGCTCAGCGGCGGCACCAAGTTCCGGGCGCTGACGGTGGTCGACGTGTTCAGCCGTGAGGGGGACCATGAGGAAGTGTGGGGTGCCAGCGACGGGGTAGGGCCGACCGCGGTATGCTGGCCAGGTGCCCCGACCCGCGAAGCAGCCCGAACCAGCCGCTGACCCTGGTGCCAAATTGCCCGGCCCAGACGCGGCTGGGATCGTTCAGGTCAAGATGTGGCTGCTTGGGATCAGCCCCATGGTGTGGCGGCGCGTGCTGGTGCCGGGCACCTGCACCTTGCGCGAGCTGTACGGCGTGATCCAGGTCGCGATGGGCTGGGAGGGCATCCACCTGTACCAGTTCTGCCTTCGCTCCCGTCGTTATGGCTCCTGGGAAGTGTCGGCGTCCTCGCCGGACGTGACTCTGGCGGCGCTGAAGCTGCGCCGCGGCGCCCGGTTCGCCTACGAATACGACTTGAACATCCCGTGGCGGCACGAGGTCAGGATCGAGGAGAACCACTTGGATGCGGCGCCGGGCAAGACGTACCCGAGCTGCGTCGCCGGCGATGGTGCCTGTCCGCCGGAGGACTGCGGCGGGCCGCGGGGCTACCTGGCCGGGCTGGACGACGCTTCGTCGTGGGACGCTCTGGAGGACCTACACACAATGGCCGACATCCTGCGCGAGGTGGTGCTGGAGGACCGGCCCGAGCTGCTAAAGGACCAGGAGACACGTTGGCGGCTGGAGGACGCCGTTGAGCGCAGCAAAGTCCGCGAACGCGCCCGCGGTCGCCCATTCGTGCGGCGCACCGTCAACGCCCAGCTCTGCAAGGGCGAGCACCTGGTGCTCATGCACCAGCAGTGCTGACCCGCTCGGCACGGCGCCGGGCGAGGAGTTCGGCAGCCATGAGCGCGGCATCGTCGCCGCGCTGCTGCCGGATGCTGGCCACCAGCGTATGGGCGGCAGGGTCGGTCAGCTGGTCGAACCGGCGCTGGAGGGTGGCGGCCGTCGTCTCGGCGTAGAGCCGGGTGGTGCTGATGCTCTCGTGTCCCAGGAAGCGCTGCAGGTCGGTGATGTCCATGCCCAGCGCGAGAAGCCGGGTGGCCACGGTGTGCCGCAATAGGTGCGGATAGACACGCTTGGTGATCCCGGCGGCGCGGGCCACTTCGCGGACGACCTGGCCCACACGCTGGCGGGTCAGGGTGTGCGGCACGGCGCCGGACCCTTGCTGGCGGCTGGCGAACAGCGGCCCGGCCCGGCGGCCGCCGATGTGGAGCCGGAGCAGCTGCGTCAGGTCGCGCCGGATTGGCACCTCGCGGCGCTTGCCGCCCTTGCCGTGTTGGATCGTGACCACGCGCTCGGCGAGGCTCACGTCCTCGACCCGGAGTTGGACCAGTTCGGATGCGCGGGCGCCGGTCTCCAGCAGGGTTTGCAGCATCAGCCCGGTTCTGCCGTCCTGGGCGTAGGCCTGGTCAAGGAAGCGCAGCTCCTCCTCAACGGTCAGCCGGTCCACGCCGCCGCGGCGCTCGGGCGCGGCGCGCAGGCCGGCCCGCGCCCTGGCGGCTTTGAACACGGCCTTGCTCTGGGCGTAGTCCACCCCCTCGCGCACGAGCACGGCGGCAACAGCGGCGGCAGCACGCGAGAGGGCGGTCATGGCGCAGTTTGCCTTGCATGATTCGGAATGCAAACTGATGGCGTTTCGGATGCCAAGTGCGCCAGGATGGGCCGGCGGCGGCGTTCTTGGACCCGCTCGGGCTTTCCACTCCGGCACGATACCGTTGGCGAATTCATCCGGCCCGGCACGACGCGCAGTGGAAGGCTGAAGGGAGCCGTTCTCAACGCCGACAAAGCAAGCTTCACAAGACCAACGGTGCCGTGAACAGACGGGCAACTCCGAATTCGCCAACGGTATCCGGCACTTGTGGAAAGCTCGCCCGCCAGCTTCCGCCATTCCCAACCAGAGGTGCGCCATGCGCGTCAGCATCCTGCTCCAGATCACCGCCGACGATGGCACCGCTGGCAGGGCCGAAGAGGTCGCCGCCTTTGAGAAACCGACCGAGCGGCCTGAAGACGTCGGCCTGCTGCTCGCAGATGGCAAAACGTTGCTTGCCGCCGTCCAACGTCGGATCGTCAAGGCTCAAGCCGACACCTGGGCTGGCCGGCACCGATGCTGCGAAGTGTGCGGAACACGCCGGCGCTGCAAGGGCAGCTACCCCATCCTGTTCCGGACCCTGTATGGCGACGTGCCGCTCGCCAGCCCGCGGCTGCACCGCTGCGCGTGCCGGGATGGCCAGGGGCCAGCCACCCTGTCGCCGCTGCGCGACCTCATCCCCGGCCACATCGCGCCGGAGCGACTGTACCTGGAGGCGCGCTGGGCGTCGCTGGTGCCGTATGCCGCCGCGGCCGACCTGCTCGGCGACGTGCTGCCGGTCGCCTCGGGCGCGAACGCCACCACCCTGCGCCAGCACGTCCTGCGGGTAGCCGAGCGCGCCGAAGGCGAACTCGGGAGGGAGCAATCCAGCTTCATCGACGGCTGCCCAGCGGAGTGGGCCGGGCTGCCGGTCCCGGAGGGGCGCATCGTCGTCGGCCTAGACGGCGGCTATGTCCGGGACTGGGACGACAGGAGGGCCAACTTCGAACTGATCGTCGGCCGATCCATGCCAGAGGACCGCGCGCCGCGCTACATCGGCCTGGTGCATGGCTACGACCGCAAGCCGAAACGGCGGCTGTTCGAGGTCATGCGTCAGCAGGGCTTGCAGGCCAACCAAGATGTCACGTTCCTGACCGACGGTGGCGAAGAGGTGCGCGCCCTGACCGAGCTGGTCACCCCGGAAGCCGAGCACGTCCTCGACTGTTGGGGTGGATGGCTCCTGCTTCCGGCACTTCGGTGCCGTAACGTGGTCGTCGATAGACGCCACAGAAGAGGAGCTGTCCATGAAAGAGGTCGCCACGATCGGGTTGGATCTGGCCAGGAATGTGTTCCAAGTCCACGGCATCGACGCGCGCGGCAAGGTGCTCGCCCGCCGTCAGCTGCGCCGTGCCGAGGTGCTCGGGTTCTTCGCCAACCTCCCACCCTGCCTGGTCGGCATGGAGGCGTGCGCCACGGCGCACCACTGGGCGCGCGAGATCGGCAAGCTTGGTCACGAGATCCGGCTGATCCCGCCGGCCTACGTGAAGCCCTATGTCAAGCGCGGCAAAACCGACGCGGCTGATGCCGAGGCCATCGCCGAGGCGGTCACCCGCCCGACGGTGCGCTTTGTCGCCGTGAAGACTGCCGAGCAGCAAGGCGTGCTGATGCTGCACAAGACGCGCGACTTGCTCACACGCCAGCGCACGGCGCTGATCAACGCGTTGCGCGGGCATGTGGGCGAGCTCGGCATCATCGCGCCGCAAGGCGCACAGAACGTGGCCAAGCTGATCGAGGCGTTGAGGGCAGCCGGTGAGGACGTGCCGGAACTGGCGCGCAGTGCTTTGCATACGCTTATCGACCAGCTCGGCCTGCTCGAGATCGGGATCAGGAAAGCCGAGGCCGGTATTGTCGCCTGGCACAAAGCCAACGAAGCGAGCCGCCGCCTGGCGACCATCCCCGGCGTCGGGCCGATCACCGCAAGTGCGATCGCTGCAACAGTGCCCGACGCGCGCCGGTTCGGCTCGGGCCGTCAGTTCGCAGCTTGGCTGGGGTTGACGCCGCAGCCCAGGAGCAGCGGCGGCAAGGAGCGTCTCGGCCGCATCAGCCGGCAGGGCAACGCCTACGT
>CAHJXG010000433.1 GCA_903644035.1 Rhodospirillales bacterium | reverse complement strand
AGCTGGGAGCCGCAGATGCGGCACTTCGGCCAGCGCCGCCGCGCCATCGCCTACAATGCCCGCGGCTACCCGCCCTCCGCCGTGCCGGAGGACGCGGCGCAGTACTCGCAAGCCCGCGCCGCGGACGACATCGCCGCCGTGCTCGACCATCTCGGCATCGGGCGCGCCCACGTCGTCGGATTGTCGATGGGCGGGTTCGCCACCCTGCACTTCGGCTTCCGCCATCCCCAGCGCGCCCTGTCGCTGGTGGTCGCCGGCTGCGGCTACGGCGCCGAGCCGGAGCAGGCCGAACGGTTCAAGGCCGAGGCCGCCACGATCGCCGAGACCCTGAAGCGGGACGGCATGGCCGCCTTCGCCGCGCGCTATGCCCACGGCCCGACCCGCGTGCAGTTCGAGAACAAGGACCCCCGCGGCTTCGCCGAGTTCGCCCGGCATCTGGCCGAGCACAGCGCCCTCGGCTCCGCCAACACCCAGCTTGGGGTTCAGGGCGCGCGGCCGTCGCTGTATGACCTGCAGGACCAGATGCGCGCACTCACCGTTCCGACGCTGGTGCTGACGGGCGATGAGGACTGGCCGTGCCTGCAACCGGCGCTGCTGATGAAGCAGGCGATCCCGTCTGCGGCGCTGTCGGTGATGCCGAACTGCGGCCACACCATCAACCTGGAGGACCCCGACCAGTTCAATCACTTGGTCGGGCAGTTCCTGAGCCAGGTGGAATGCGGGCGCTGGCCCATGCGGGATCCGCGCACGCTGTCGCCGTCCATCACCGGGATGGGGCCGGAACGCCGAACGGCGTCCGGCTAAACGCCCCGGCTCATGGCCTGGATGGGCGGGTGCACGTCATCGGCCAGGGGAGACCTATAGGGCGTGTCGCGGGTGCGCTCGGCCAGATCGGCCTTGGCGCGCTCGATCAGCCCCGGGTCCTGCAGCGCGTCCAGCGCGGTGCCGGCCATCACCTTGGCGACGTGCACGAGGCCCTTATGCGCGGCGGGGCTTTTGCCCTGCGCGGTCAGCTGCCAGGAGTGGAACGGCGTGCCGGCGGCGCAGGTGGCGCCGCGAGCCTGCACCGTGGGCACCACCCAGGACACGTCGCCCACGTCCGTGCTGCCGTTGCCGCCGCGTCCGCGGGCGCCGAACGGGATGATGAAGTCGCACATCGCGAGGTCGCGCCGCACCGGCACGCCGGAGCGGTCGAACGCCGCCGCGATGTCGGCGTCGGACAGCGTCGCGCGGATGCGTTCGGCATAGGCGCGGTCGGCGTCGTCGAACTCGGGCGGGCCGAGGCGCTGGAAATTGTCGTGCATCGCCTGCTCGAGCGGCGTGTTGGCCAGGAGGTTGCTGACGGCGCTGACCGTCTGCGCGCTGACCGTCGTCTCGGTCATCAGCGCGGCGCCGTCCGCGATCTTGCGCACCCGGGCGACGAGGGCCGTGAGGCCCGAAAGGTCGCGCGCCCGGATGAGGTAGCGCACCTTGGCCCGCGCCTGCACGACGTTGGGCGCGATCCCGCCCGCGTCGATGTAGGCGTAGTGCACCCGCGCGTCGTCCGGCATGTGCTCCCGCATGTAGTTCACGCCGACGTTCATCAGCTCCACCGCATCGAGCGCGCTGCGGCCCAGGTCCGGCGCGGCGGCGGCGTGGCTGGCGCGGCCCACGAAGGTGAAGTCGATGCGCGTGTTGGCGAGGCTCACCGCCTCGTTCACGCCGGAGAACGACGCCGGGTGCCAGGAGATCGCGATGTCCACGTCGGCGAACGCGCCGTCGCGGACCATGAAGCCCTTGGCGGCGCCCCCTTCCTCGGCCGGGCAGCCGTAGTAGCGCACGCGGCCGGGCTGGCCTGACTGCGCCAGCCAGTCCTTGACCGCGGAGGCCGCGAGCATCGCCGCCGACCCCAGCAGGTTGTGGCCGCAGCCATGGCCGACGCCGCCCTGCCCCTCCACGGCGCGCGGCTCGTCCAGCCCCGCCTCCTGGCTCAGGCCCGGCAGCGCGTCGTACTCGCCGAGGATCGCGATCACCGGGCCGCCCTCCCCCGCCTCCGCCATGATGGCGGTGGGGATGCCGGCGACCTCGCGGGTGACGCGGTAGCCTTCCCGCTCCAGCATCGCCAGGTGCTCGGCCGCCGACCGGTGCTCGCCGTAGGCCAGTTCCGGCGTGTCCCACACCCGGTCGGCGAGCGCGATGTAGTCAGCACGCTTCTCATCCACGATCTGCCAGATCTGCTCGACGTTGCGCATGGTCCTGGCCCCCTACTTCACGGTCACGTAGCGCAGCGGGAAGGTGTTGTCCGCCAGCTGCTGCAGCTCGACGTTGCTGCGATAGGCCCAGACGACGGTCTGCTGATGCAGCGGGATGAAGGCCGCCTCGTCATGGATGATCTTGGAGGCGCGCTCGATCAGCTGCTGCCGCTTGGCCGGGTCGAGCTCGACCGCCATCTGGTCCAGGGTGTCGTCGAACTCCTTGTTCGACCAGCCGCCGTCGTTGAACACCCCGCGCACGCCGTTGCGGCTGCCCGCAAGGTTGAACAGGCTGTTGAGCGCGTCGTACGTGGTGGGCGTCCAGCCGAGCATGTAGAAGCTCGTGCGGTAGTCCGGGTTGGAGATCTGGGCGAAGTACTGCAGCCGGGTCTGCGCGTTCAGCGTGATCCTCATGCCGATGCGGGCCAGCATGTTGGTGACGGCCTGGCAGATCGCCTCGTCGTTGATGTAGCGGTCGTTGGGGCAGTCGAGGGTGACGCCGAAGCCGTTGGGGTAGCCGGCGTCGGCCAGCAGCTTCTTGGCGCCGTCGGGGTCGTAGGGGATGCGGACGTCTGACGCCTCGGTGTAGCCGTTGACGCCGGGGCCGTACATCAGGCCCGTGGGATGGCTCTGGTTGCGCATGACCCGGCTCTGGATCGCCTTCGCGTCCACCGCCATGTTGAACGCCCGGCGCACGCGCACGTCCTGGAACGGGTTACGGCCCTTCACGTCCGATTTCAGCAGCTCCGGCCGCGCCTGGTCGAAGCCGAAGAAGATCGTGCGCAGCTCCGGCCCCACCGCGAGCTTCAGGCCCGGGGTGCGGCCGATGCGGTCCATGTCCTGCGGCGGCACGGTGTAGATCATGTCCACGTCGCCCGAGAGCAAGGCGGCGACCCGGGTGTTGGCGGAGGAGATGACGTTGAACGTGACCTCGGTCAGGTTGTGCTCGGGCTTGTCCCACCAGGCCGGATTGTTGCGGAGCGTGGTGCGCCGGTCCGGCTCGCGCGTGCCCAGGATGAAGGGGCCGGTGCCGTTGGCGTTGCGGGTGGCGTAGTTCTCCTCCTTGACCTTGGTGAGGTCCGCCGGCTGCGTCGCGTTGTGCGCCTCGCACCACGCCTTCGACATGATGCCCCAGGTCGTGATCTCCTGCAGGAAGATCGGGTTCGGGGCCTTGGTGATGAAATCGACGGTGAGGTCATCGACCCTCTTCACCTCCTTCACGGTGGAGAAGGTGGCGTTGAGCTGGCTGCCCGGGCCGGAGGCCCGCTGGTGGCTGAACACGACGTCATCCGCGGTGAACGCCTCGCCGCCGTGGAACTTGACGTTGGCGCGCAGATGGAGGCGCCAGGTCAGCGGGTCCGGCTGCTCCCAGCGTTCGGCCAGCGCCGGCTCGACCTTGAGCTCGCGGTTGCGGCGCACCAGCGGGTCGTAGATGTTCTGCGTGAAGGTGAGCAGGAACGTCTCGTTGCGCGTGTAGGGGTCCATGGAGTTGGCGTCGCCGTCATTGGCCCAGCGCAGGGTCGCGGCGGTCGAGGCCGCCGTGCTCAGCCCGAGGGCCAGCAAGGATGTCGCCAATAGACGTTTCAGCATCGTTGTCCCTTGTTCGTGGCAGCAGGCTCTATTAGGCGCCGCTTCGGCGGCGATGCAAATGGGGGTCACCGCGGTCTGCGCCTGCCCGTTGCTGCGGTCCGCTGTGGTCGGCAGTGCTTCCATGCGTCCGTCATCCCAACGAACGTCATGAAGAGCGGCGCCCAGGGCAGGAGCAGCGGAAAGCGTTGGCGGCTGCGCTGATGGTAAAAAATGTGGTTGCCCTGCAAAGGCTACGCTAAGCTTTGTTACATGAAACGGGACGAAGTCATCGCCACATTGCGCGCCCACGAACCGGAGTTGAGGGCTGCCGGAGTCGTGCGGCTGTCGCTGTTCGGTTCGACGGCGCGGAACGAGGCAGAGGCAGACTCTGATATCGATCTGCTGGCCGCGTTCGACGACGCGCATCGCCTGTCACTGCTCGACCTGATTGGGATTGAAAACCGGTTGGCGGACCTGCTGGGTCATGCCGTCGATCTGATTGAAGAGGGCACGTTGAAGCCGCGTTCGCAGCGAAGCGTAAGCCGCGAGGCGGTGCTCGCCTTCTAGCGATCCAGCTCAACGCTTCGCTGACATCATCGAAAACATCGACGCCATCGAGCGGTTCACGGTCAATATGGACCTGCACGGCTTTACCGTTGCCGATCAAACGGTCCGTGCTGTCAAATACAGCCTGCTGGTGATCAGCGAGGCCGCCGTCAAGCTGGGCGATCTTGCCGCCGATCTCTGCCCCACTGTCCCCTGGCGAGACATCCGGGGTCTCGGCAACCGGGTGCGGCACGATTATGGGACTGTTGACGTCGTCCGCCTCTGGCTGTTGATCGAGCGCGACCTGCCGCCCTTGAAGGCTGCCTGCAGGGACGCGCTGCACGGTTGTCGCCTTAGTTCAACGTCTTCCTACCCCCGCCCCTCCTCCACCGCATGGCACGCCACCAGCACGTCGCCTGCCCGCGTGTGCCCCGGCACCTCCGCCCGGCAACGCGCGTTGGCCAAGGGGCAGCGCGGGTGGAAGGTGCAGCCGCTCGGCGGGTTGATCGGGCTGGGCACCTCGCCGCCGACCGGCGTGCGCACGCGCGTGCCGCCCGCCATGCCGAGGTCCGGGATCGCGTCCAGCAGCAGCCGCGTATACGGGTGACGCGGCGCTGCGAAGATGCTCTCGCCCGGCCCGTACTCGACGATGCGGCCCAGGTACATCACGCCCAGCAGGTCCGACATGTGGCGCACCACGGCCAGGTTGTGGCTGATGAACAGATAGGTGATCTGCATCCGCGCCTGCAGATCGCGCATCAGGTTCAGGATCTGCGCCTGCACCGACACGTCCAGCGCGCTGGTCGGCTCGTCGCAGACCAGGAACTCCGGCTCGCTCGACAGCGCGCGGGCGATGGAGACGCGCTGGCGCTGGCCGCCGCTGAACTCATGCGGATACTTCTCGCCGTCGCGCGGCGACAGGCCCACCTGCGTCAGAAGCTGCCCGACCCGGTCCTGCACGTCGCGCCCGCGCAGCAGGCGGAAGGCGCGGATCGGCTCGGCGACGATGTCCGACACGCGCCAGCGCGGGTTCAGCGACGCATATGGGTCCTGGAAGATCATGTTCATCCGCCGGCGCAGCGCCGGCTGCGCGCGGGCGGTCGAGAGGGCCTGCCCCTCGAAGCGGATTTCGCCGCCGCTCGGCTGATACAATCCCACGGCCAGGCGCCCGACCGTGCTCTTGCCGCAGCCGCTCTCGCCCACCAGCGACAGCGTGCGGCCGACGGTCACGGCAAACGACACCGCATCGACCGCGCGCAGCACGCGCCGCCCCTCGCCGGCCAACGTGCGCTGCAGCCAGGGGCGCGACACGTCGAAGCTGCGGCTGACCTCGACGGCCTCCAGCACGATGCGGCCCTCAGACATGGGATTGCGCCGGGTCGAACAGCCAGCAGGCGGCAGCGGTCTGCCGCGCCGGCATCAGCTCCGGCCGCTCGGCCCGGCAGCGCCCGAACACCTGCGAGCAGCGCGGGTTGAACGCGCAGCCCGGCGGGATGGCGGTCAGCCGCGGCATCGCACCATCGATCTGCCGCAGCCGCTCCACCCGCACATCGAGCGACGGGATGCTGCCCATCAGCCCCACGGTATAGGGGTGGGACGGGCTGCGCACCACGTTGGCGACGGCCCCGATCTCGATCACCCGGCCCGCATACATGACCGCGATCCGGTCCGCGGCCTCCGCGATCACGCCCATGTCGTGGGTGACCAGCATGACCGAAAGCCCGCGCTCCCGCGTCAGGCGCTTCAAGAGCGCGATCACCTGGGCCTGGATCGACACGTCGAGCGCCGTCGTCGGCTCGTCCGCGATCACCAGCCGCGGCTCCGCGCACAAGGCGAGCGCGATCACCACGCGCTGCCTCATGCCGCCGGAGAACTCGTGCGGGTAGGCGTCGATGCGCTGGGCGGCGGCGGGGATGCCCACGTCCTCCAGCCAGCGGACCGCCCGGCGCCGCGCGTCGGCGCCGGACAGCGGCAGGTGCGCCTGCATGGTCTCGGTGAGCTGGCGGCCCACCGTGTACAGCGGGTTCAGCGTCGTCAGCGGGTCCTGGAAGATGACGCCGATCTGCTTGCCGCGGATGCGCCGCATCCGGTCCGGGGCCAGGTCGTCGATGCGGCTGCCCTCCAGCCGGATCTGCCCACCGCCGATGCGGCCCGGCGGTTCCAGCAATCCGATGATCGCGGCCCCGGTCAGGCTCTTGCCCGCCCCGCTCTCCCCCACCACGCCCAGCACCTCGCCGGGCGCGATGGAGAACGACACCTCATCCAGCGCACGCAGCACGCCGCGCCGGGTCGGGAACTCGACCGTCAACCGGTCCACATCGAGCAGGCTCATCGCAATTTCGGGTTCAGCGCGTCGCGCAGCCAGTCGCCCAGCAGGTTGATCGACAGCACCAGC
>CAHJXG010000432.1 GCA_903644035.1 Rhodospirillales bacterium | reverse complement strand
CTTGAGCTGGCCATGGCCCTCGCCGCCGAGCCGCTCCTGCTGCTGATGGACGAGCCGACCGCCGGGATGGCGGCGGGCGAGCGGGTCGCGCTGATGCGGCTGGTGCGCGGCATCGCGACCGAGCGCAGGCTGGCCGTGCTGTTCACCGAGCATGACATGGACGTGGTGTTCGGCGTGTCGGACCGCATCGCCGTGCTGGCGCGCGGCGCGCTGATCGCTTCGGGCGACCCCGAGGCCATCCGCGCCGATCCGCAGGTGCGGGCCATCTATCTCGGCGCCGGGCGCACCAGCGGGGGGCATTGATGCTGACCGTCGAGGGCCTCAACAGCTTCTACGGCCAGGCGCACATCCTGCACGATGTCGGCTTCGCCGTCGGCCCCGGCGAGGCCGTCGTGCTGCTGGGCCGCAACGGCGCGGGCAAGAGCACGGTCATGAAGTCGCTGATCGGCCTGGTGCAGCCGGCGACCGGCCGCGTGCAGTTCGGCGGCCGCGACGTGGCGCGGATGGAGCCGTATCGCCGGGCGCAGCTGGGCCTGGGCTACGTGCCGGAGGAGCGCCGGATCTTCGCGGAGCTGACGGTGATGGAGAACCTGGATGTGGGCAGGCAGCCGGCACGGGACGGGCTGCGGCCCTGGACCACGGCGCGGCTGTTCGACCTGTTCCCCAACCTCGGCGCGATGCGCCAGCGGCCCGGCGGACGCATGAGCGGCGGCGAGCAGCAGATGCTCACCATCGCCCGCACCCTGATGGGCAACCCGCGCCTGCTGCTGCTGGACGAGCCGAGCGAGGGCCTGTCCCCGCTGATCGTCGAGCAGATGGCCGCCGCGATCAGGGCGCTGCGGCAGGAAGGCCTGAGCATCCTGCTGGCGGAGCAGAACCTCCACTTCGCGGCCGAGGTGGCGACGCAGGCGGTGATCCTGGAGGGCGGCCAGGTGGCGTGGACTGGCAGCGTGGCGGCGCTGCAGGCCGATGGCGCCACGCACGGGCGCTATCTGGCCGTTTGAACCCAGGCAGAAGGAGCCTTCCATGGCGCAAGAGACAACGAGCGCGGCGGATCCCGACGCGAAGCTGGCGATCCGCAACATCGGCCTGCTGCTGTCCGGCGACATCGGGCGGCCGATCCTGGAGGCCGACACGATCGTCGCCGTCGGCGGCCGGATCACGGCCATCGGGCGCGGGTCCGAGATCGACGCCGAGGGCGCCGCGACCGTCATCGACGCGCATGGCTGCGGCCTGGCGCCCGGGCTGATCGACAGCCACGTCCACCCCGTCGCGGGCGACTGGACGCCGCGGCAGAGCCAGCTGAACTGGATCGACTCAACGCTCCACGGCGGCGTCACGACGATGATCTCCGCGGGCGAGGTGCACACGCCGGGCCGGCCGCGGGACGTGGTGGGGCTGAAGGCGATGGCGATCTTCGCGCAGCGCGCCTTCACCGCCTTCCGACCCGGCGGCATGAAGATTCACGCCGGCGCCCCGGTGATCGAGCCGGAGATGGAGGAGCACGACTTCAAGGAGCTGGCAGACGCCGGCGTGCGCCTGCTGGGCGAAGTGGGCCTCGGCGGCGTGAAGGACGGCCCGACGGCGCGGCGCATGGTTGCCTGGGCGCGGAAATACGGCATCCAATCCACCATCCACACCGGCGGGCCGTCCATCCCCGGCTCCGGCCTGATCGACTCGGCCGTGGTGCTGGAGGCCGACACCGACGTGGTCGGCCATGTGAACGGCGGCCACACCGCCCTGCCCGACCGCGAGATCCGCTGCATCTGCGAGGGCTGCCAGCGCGGGCTGGAGCTGGTGCATAACGGCAACGAGCGTGCAGCGCTCTACACCATGCGCATGGCGCGGGACATGGGGCAGCTGGAGCGGGTCATCCTCGGCACCGACGGGCCGGCCGGATCGGGGGTGCAGCCGCTCGGCATCCTGCGGATGATCGCGATGCTGTCCTCGCTCGGCGACGTGCCGGCCGAGGTGGCGTTCTGCTTCGGCACCGGCAACACGGCGCGGACGCGCGGGTTGGACACCGGGCTGATCGAGGTGGGGCGCGCGGCAGACTTCGTGCTGCTCGACCGGGCGCAGCATTCGGCCGGGCGCGACCTGCTGGAATGCGTGCAGCTGGGCGACCTGCCCGGCGTCGGCATGGTGGTGATCGACGGGACGCCCCGGATCGGCCGCTCCCGCAACACGCCGCCGGCGGACAAGGTGCCGGAGGTGCTCGCCTGACCCGGCCTTGATCCCCGGCTGCCCGTGCACGCTGCGCCTGGCGGAAACGCCGTTCACACACAGATGATCGGAAAGCGCACGAAGAAAGCTGCCTCTGGCTTCGGGCCGTTTGGGGGATCGGCCCTGCGGCACTATTGATGCAGGCGCGGCGCAGCGGGATCTGATCGGCGGGCAGGATGTTGAGAGCAGCTTCAAGGACTGGCCCGCAGGCCGCGCCGGGCGGACCGCCGCCTGGTGCGGAGACGGGGCGCCTCCGGCCGGCTCGGGCCTGGCGTCTCGGCACCCTGGCGGCCTCCTTGTCCGTGGCGGCGTGCCAGCCGGCTGTCCTCGATCCCGCGGGTCCCGTGGGCGCGGCGGAACGTGTGATCCTGTTCGACTCGCTGCTGATCATGCTCGCCATCGTCGGGCCGACGATCCTGGCGACGCTGGGGTTCGCCTGGTGGTTCCGGGCGTCCAACCCCCGCGCGCAGCGCCTGCCGGACTGGGCCTATTCCGGCCGCATCGAGTTGGTGACGTGGGCCATCCCGCTGCTGACGATCACCCTGCTCGGCGGGGTCGCCTGGATCGGCTCGCATCAGCTTGACCCGGCGCGGCCCCTGGCGTCGAAGACGCCGGCGCTTGAGGTCCAGGTGGTCTCGCTGGATTGGAAGTGGCTGTTCATCTACCCGGAGCAGCGCGTCGCCAGCGTGAACCAGCTGGTGATCCCGGCAGGCCAGCCCGTGCATTTCTCGCTGACCTCGGCCAGCGTGATGAACTCCTTCTTCGTGCCGCAGCTCGGCAGCATGATCTACACCATGAACGGCATGGCGGCTGACCTGAACCTGCAGGCGGACGAGCCCGGCACCCTGTGGGGCCTGTCCACGCATTACAGCGGCGACGGCTTCTCCGACATGCACTTCGAGGTGCGGGCATTGGACGCCGCGGGCTTCGCGGGCTGGGTCGCGGCGACGCGCCAGGGCGGCCCGGTGCTCGACTCCGCCCGCTACGTCGAGCTGGCCAAGCAGAGCATCAAGGACCTGCCCTCCACCTTCCGCGAGGCCGAGACGGGGCTGTTCCAGAAGATCGTCAGCCAGGAGCTTGCGCCCGGGCCGGGTCCGCAGGACTCGCATGGCGGCCAGTCAGGACAGTCGGCGCAAGGCCGCGCAACGACGGGCGCGCAGACCGCGGCGCTCGACGCCGTCATCTGCATCACAGGGGAGCGTTAGCATGTTGGGCAAGCTCACCTGGGCGGCCATCCCGCTCGACCAGCCGATCCCGCTGGTCGCCTCTGGCGTGGTCGGGCTGGTGCTCGTCGGCGTCCTCGGCCTGATCGTGGTCAAGGGCTGGCTGCCCTATCTGTGGCGGGAGTGGATCACGAGCGTCGATCACAAGCGCATCGGGATCATGTATTGCCTGCTGGCGCTCGTCATGCTGCTGCGCGGCTTCTCCGACGCGCTCCTGATGCGCTCGCAGCAGGCGCTCGCCTACCAGGCGCCGGGCTTCCTGCCGCCCGAGCACTACAACCAGGTGTTCTCGGCGCACGGCACGCTGATGATCTTCTTCGTGTCCATGCCCTTCGTGATCGGGCTGATGAACTTCGCGGTGCCGCTGCAGCTCGGCATCCGCGACGTGGCCTTCCCCACGCTCAACTCGGTCAGCTTCTGGCTCACCGCCACCGGCGCGCTCCTGGTCAACATCTCGCTGGTGGTGGGCGAGTTCGCCCGCACCGGCTGGCTCCCCTACCCGCCGCTGTCCGAGCTGACCTACTCGCCCGGCGTCGGCGTGGACTACTACCTGTGGGCGCTGCAGATCTCGGGCGTCGGCACGCTGATGTCCGGCATCAACCTCGTCACCACGATCCTCAAGATCCATGCGCCGGGCATGACGTACTTGCGCATGCCGATGTTCTGCTGGACCTCGCTCGCCTCCAACCTGCTGATCGTGGCCGCCTTCCCCATCCTGACCGCGACGCTCGCGATGCTGCTGCTCGACCGCTACCTCGGCTTCCACTTCTTCACCAACGAGGCCGGCGGCAACGCGATGATGTTCATGAACCTCATCTGGGCCTGGGGGCATCCGGAGGTCTACATCCTGATCCTGCCGGCCTTCGGCGTGTTCTCGGAGGTGGTCTCGACCTTCTCGCAGAAGCCCCTGTTTGGCTACCGCTCGATGGTGGGGGCGACGATGGTGATCTGCGTGCTCGCCTTCAGCGTGTGGCTGCACCACTTCTTCACCATGGGCGCGGGCGGCGACGTGAACGCGATCTTCGGCATCCTGTCCATGATCATCGCCGTGCCCACGGGCGTGAAGGTGTTCAACTGGCTGTTCACGATGTATGGCGGGCGCGTCACCTTTGCGCCGCCCATGCTGTGGGCCGTGGGCTTCATGGTCACCTTCGTGATCGGCGGCATGACCGGTGTGCTGCTGGCAGTGCCGCCGGCCGACTTCGTGCTGCATAACAGCCTGTTCCTGGTGGCGCACTTCCACAACGTGGTGATCGGCGGCGTGCTGTTCGGCGCGTTCGCGGGCTACACCTACTGGTTCCCCAAGGCGTTCGGCTTCCGCCTGGACGAGCGTCTGGGCAAGTGGTCGTTCTGGTGCTGGATCGGCGGGTTCTACCTGGCGTTCATGCCGCTCTACGTCCTCGGGCTGATCGGCATGACCCGGCGCATGCAGCACTACGACGTGGCGGCCTGGCGGCCCTGGCTGCTGATCGCCGGCGTGGGCGCCCTGCTCATCCTGGCCGGGATCATCCTGCAGGTGGCCCAGCTCGTGATCAGCATACGCAACCGCGAAAGCTTGCGGGACTTGACCGGCGATCCCTGGAACGGGCGGTCGCTTGAGTGGGCCACCGCCTCGCCGCCGCCCGCCTTCAACTTCGCCGTGCTGCCCGAGGTGGCGGGCGAGGAGGCGTATTGGAGCATCAAGGAACGCGCGCGCGAGCAGGCGCAGGCGGAGGAGGAGCTGTCCTACGCCGAGATCGAGATGCCGAGGAACAGCCCGACCGGCTTCATCTGCGCATTCTTCGCCACCGTCATGGGCTTTGCGCTGATCTGGCACATCTGGTGGATGGTGGCCCTGGGGGCTGCAGGCGCGTTCGCCACCTTCGTCGTCTTCGCCTGGCGGAACCGGAGCGAGTACGTCATCCCGGCCGCCGAGGTGGCACGTGTCGACCGGGCCTACCGGGCGGCGCGCCGCAAGGCCTATGCCGACCTGCAGGCCGCCCAGTGACTCCGTCGCCCGAGGATGCCCGCGCCGAATACGAGGACGGTGCCGGGCACGATGGAGGCATGGTCGGCGGCCAGAAGCCGTCCGGAGCGCCGGCCCGTTACGGCTGGTGGAAGCCGTTGCTCGGCGTCGCGGTCGTCGCAACGGCATTTCTGGCGCCATTCAGGGTGCGGGGCGATGTGGCGGTGCCCGCCGGCCCCGGGGGAACCCTGGGCAGCGCCACGCAGGACGGCTTGCGCCAGGATGCGGGGGGCGGGACGCCGTCCGGGCCGCCCCGCGGGGACCGGAACCGGCTCGGGCACGGCGGAGGGACAAGGGACCGGCAGCACAACACGGAGCACGGAGAGCGCGGCCCGGCGTCCAAGCGCATCATCGTCGGCTATGGCTTCTGGATCTTCCTGCTCAGCGACATCATCATGTTCGCCGCGTTCTTCGCGAGCTACGCGGTGCTGTCCGGGGAGACTGCCGGCGGCCCGAGCGGGCGGGAGCTTTTCGAGCTTCGCAACACGGCGATCGAGACCGCACTCCTGCTCGCATCGAGCTTCACCTGCGGCATCGCGACGGTCGGCGTTCAGGCACACCGGGGAACCTGGTTCTACGGCGCGATGGCGGCGACCTTCGTGCTCGGCGCCGGCTTCATCGGGATGGAGGCGAGCGAGTTCGCCAGCATGGTCGCAAGCGGCGCCGGGCCGCAGCGGAGCGCCTTCCTCTCGGCCTTCTTCACCCTGGTGGGCTGCCACGGCCTGCATGTGACGGCCGGGCTGCTCTGGCTGCTGACCATGATGGCTCAGGTGTTCGCCAAGGGCTACCGCGACGACATTCTCCGCCGCGTCATGTGCTTCAGCCTGTTCTGGCACGCGCTCGACATCGTTTGGGTCGCGCTGTTCACTGTGGTCTACCTGATGGGAGCCGGGCAATGAGCCAAGCCGCACAAGGGCGCGACCGGCACCATGCCGACACCGCGCCCGGCGACGCGCAGCGGGATGGGCATGATCTTGCACAGGGCGTCCGGTCCTACCTAATCGGCCTGGGCCTCGCGGTGCTGCTCACCGCCGTGTCGTTCTTCGTCGCGGGCACCTCCCTCGTCTGGCAGCCCAGCATCCCCGTCGCCCTGTTCGTGCTCGCCATCGCGCAGATGGGCGTGCACCTCGTGTTCTTCCTGCACATCACGACCGGGCCGGACAACGTCAACAACGTCATGGCACTGGCGTTCGGCGTGTTGATCGTGATCCTGCTGATCGCCGGATCGCTGTGGATCATGAGCCACCTCAACCACAACATGCTGCCCATGGACCGTCTTATGCAGATGCAGCGCTAGCCTCGCCCGCGTCTGGAGCGGCCGCGACGCCCCGAGCGCGGCGGATTGGCCTCAGCCCTCGCGCAGCGCGACGATGTTGTGGGTCACGTAGACCTCGCACCGTTTCACGTCGTAGCGCCGGAGCGGCATGAGGTCTCCGTTCAGGCACAGCCGGAACAGCCTGTAGCCATGCAGGACCTCGAAGAAGTCGCGCATGGCGACGCGCATCGCGATGTCCGCGGGGATGAACTCGAACTGGATGGCCTTGATCGCGCCTCGGCCCAAGGCCTCCTTCGCGCCCCGCAGCACGTTGATGTCGAACCCCTCGGTGTCGATCTTCAGGAAGTCGACGGCATCGATCCCGGCCAGCGCCATGTAGGCGTCGATGGTCGTCGTCTCCACCGTGTGCGACACAATGCGGGGATCGAACATGCCGACGGCGGCCTGCGCCAGGCTGGCCTGGGTTGAGCCGTCGGCGTCCGCGAAATCGTACAGCTGCATCGTCCCGCTGCGATCGGACACGGCCATGTTGACCAGCGTGACGAGCGGCCCGGCGGCGCGCTGCTGCAAGACGGCGTAGGTCTTGGGATGCGGCTCGAACGCGTGGATTCGCGCCGCCGGTGAAAGCCGGCGCAGGACGTTCGTGTAGGAGCCATGGTTCGCGCCGACGTCGAACAGCACGCCGGCGCCCATGGCCGGCAAGCGGCGGCTCAGGAACCGCTCCTCCGCGTGGCTCAGCCCATGGCGGCCCGGGAACCCGATGGCGAAGCCGTTCCAGCGCAGCGCGAAGTCATAGGCGGCTTCAGCCAAGACCTGCAGGCTTGGGCGGTTGAGGGCGTAGAAGAGGGGGAAGGCCAGGGCCGTCATGACCCGCTTGAGGGGTCCGTTGGTGAATTTCGGCGTCGTCGGTGCCCGCGAGAGAGCGGCGGCGCCGCGGTCGCCGTCCCCGGCTTCGCTGAAAACCTGCCGCGCCTCATCCATCATCTCGGAGTTCCATCGCCAATTCCGGGCAGGCCGGCCCGGACGAGTCCCTCAATCGCCGCCGTGCCACGAACCGTCCATGGCGTGACGCAAAACCGATCACAAATCAATATCGAAACAACCTACCTTTTCCGATCGACGCCTAGTCCCGTGCCTGGTCGCGAATGGGTCCGCAATCGCAGCGATCCCGTGGTATAGCGCCCCTCATGCGCCGGACATCGCCAGCCTGCCCGCGTGATGGCACCGCCTGGCGACTGACGGGTGCTCGGCTGCCCCTGCCGCGAGCGGGCTGCTTCGAATTTCGGAGGCTTCTTGACGACGATCGTAACCGGGGCGGCGGGGTTCATCGGCTATCACGTCTGCCGCGCGCTGCTGGCCCGGGGCGAGGACGTCGTGGGCATCGACAGTCTGACGAACTATTACGATGTCGGTCTGAAAGAGGCACGGCTGGCGCAGTTGGCGCCGCAGCGCGGCTTCCGCTTTCAACGCATCGACATCGCCGACAAGGCCGCGCTGCTCGCGCTGTTCGACAGGGAGCAGCACGCAACCCGGGTGGTCCACCTGGCCGCGCAGGCCGGGGTCCGCCATTCGCTGGTTGACCCCTACGCCTATGTCGCCTCGAACGTCCTGGGCCACGTCACCGTGCTTGAGGCGGCGCGGCGGCTCGGTCGGCTTGAGCACCTGGTCTATGCCAGTTCGTCCTCCGTCTACGGCGGGAACACCAAGCTGCCGTTCGCCGAGAGCGACCCGGTGGATGCGCCGGTCTCGCTCTATGCGGCGACCAAGCGTTCCGACGAGTTGATCAGCCACGCCTACGGCCATCTCTACGCCCTTCCGCAGACCGGGCTGCGGTTCTTCACGGTGTATGGGCCGTGGGGCCGCCCCGACATGGCCTACTTCAAGTTCGCCGAGGCGATCAGCCGGGGCGAGCCGATCACCGTCTATGACAACGGGACGTTGCGGCGGGATTTCACCTACATCGACGACATCGTGGCCGGCACCGTGGCGTGCCTCGATCGCGTGCCGGCGCCGGGCGACGCGCCCAAGCTGTTCAACATCGGCAACAACCGGGGGGAGCCGGTGTCCGAACTCGTGCGGCTGCTTGAGCAATGCCTGGGCCGCCCCGCGATCCTGCGCCTGGAACCTCGCCCCATGGTCGATGTCGCCGAGACCTGTGCCGATCTCTCGGCCATCGAGCAGCACATCGGCTACCGGCCGGCGACACCGCTCGCGCTTGGGATCCCGCGCTTCGTGGACTGGTTCGTGAAGTTTCGCTCGATGTGAACGGAGTCGCCGTGGGGGCGGACCTATGGCAATCCATCGAGGTAGGCGAGCAGCGCATGCTGGAAGGGCGGCAGGCTCTTATAGGCAGCCATGGCTGGGGGCAGTGCCCGAAGCGCTTCGGCCAGACGAGCCGCGGCGCCGGGCTGCGCCAGCACGCGGGGCATCGGGTAGCTGTGCACGCGAATGGTGAACAGCACGAAGCCGCTGCTCGGCAGCCGGCTCAGCGTCTGGCGCTCCACACGCAGGAACAGGCGGGAGGCCGCATTGGCGGCGGTGATGGTGGGATCGGGCTGGGTGCGGTGCTTGCCTTCGAGCTGGAACAGCGCCGAATCGTCCGTCACAGACCAGTTCAGCCGTTCGGTGAGCTTGTTGGGCTTGAGATGGCGCATGAAACGGTCCACCGGCGCGGCAAGCTGATCGGCGTAGAGCGGCACCGGCTGGTGGATGTCGGCAAGCGGCCGGCCCAACTTCTCATGCAGCCGCCAACGGGTTGGCGCGCAGAGCACCGCCGCCTGCAGCACCGGCCCGGCGTCGGTGGGCTCGATCAGGCACAGATCCTCCGGCACCAAGCGGCCGGCCAGCTCCAGAGGGTCACAGGGCGGATAAGCCGTATCCCATTCCTCCCCTGTCAGGCGGTTGGAGAGGCGGTCACCCTGCCGCGTGAACCATGCGGGGTGACGGGCCAGCAGCGCGGCGACGACGCAGTCGAGAGCCTCACGCCTTGCCAGATCCGACCCGGCGCGCGCCGCGAACACCTCGGGGTGCCGCCCGGCGAGCAATGCCCGGCGTTGCGCCATCTCGGCGGGATACGTCTCATCGATCTCAATCAGCTCGTCCGGGCGGCGGGCGACCAGGCCCATGATCATGCGGTGCGGCCCGGCTTCGAACGGCAGATAAAGTGCTTCGGCCGGCAAGGCGTCCTGCTGTGTCTGAGACCCCATCGCTTGTTCCATCCCGTCCGTCACGCAGTCGGCCTTCCAGCTTATTTCATCTCGATTTCGATGAACCTGCGTTCACAGTCATTGCCGTTGGTGACCTCATGCCTGTCTCTAGCTGTATGCGCATAGCTGACACCTGCCTGCAACGCTGCATGGCGCCTGGCGCCCTCGGGTTTTTTTGCAGTAAGCGCCCAGTGGTTTTAGGCACGACGTCGTCATGGGCCTGTGTGTGCCAGCTCTGGCAGCGCCTGGAGCAAATCGCCACCGGACAACCCGGCATCTGTCGTTCGCGGCCCGCCAGAACTGGCGTGGGTTGCCTAGGGGCCGCCAAGGACACGACCTCTAAACACGCTTCAAATACAGGCGAGCTGACCTTACGCTCAGTATCGCCTAGTAAACGTCCCGATCGAACACCAGCGACAGCGCAGTCAGCACCATGATCCTGAGATCCATGAGAACCGACCAGTTGTCGATGTAGGTCAGGTCGAACTCCACGCGCCGCTGCATCTTGTCGAGCGTGTCGGTTTCGCCGCGCAGGCCGTTCACCTGAGCCCAGCCCGTGATGCCCGGCTGCACGCGATGGCGACCGAGATAGTCGTCGATCAGCTCCGCGTACTGATCATTATGGGCCAAGGCGTGCGGACGGGGACCGACGAGCGACATGGCCCCGCTCAGCACGTTGAGCAGTTGCGGCAACTCGTCCAAGCTGGTGCGCCGAAGGATACGGCCAAGACGGGTCACCCGCGGGTCGCCGCGCTGCGCCTGCGGAACCGCGTCCTCGGGCGCCGGGCGGTGCTTCATCGTGCGGAATTTGAAGACGGTGATCACGTTGTTGTTGAAGCCCAGGCGCTGCTGGCGGAACAGCGCCGGGCCGGGGCTGTCGAGTTTGACCGCCGCTGCGATCAGCAGCATCAACGGCGCGAGCAGCAGGGTCGCCACCGTCCCGAGGATGATGTCCTCCGCCCGCTTGACCACGCGGCTCCAGCTGGTGAACGGCCGGCGGTAGATGGTCAGCACGGCGCTCTGCATGAACAGGCCGACGTCACGGACCGGCACGCCCAACTCGGCGATCCATGGACAGATCCGCACGTTCGTGGGGATGGTGCCGAGCCGGCGAAGCGCCCCGGACAGCCCGGCACCGCCCTGGCCGGAGACGACCACCAACACCTCATCGATGCGGAACAGCTGCGCCAGCGCGATCAGGTCCTGGATGCCGTTGCGTTGCGACGCCGTGCGCTCTTCCGAGAACAGGCCGACCAGGTGGAACTCCCCGGGGTTTGAGGTCTGCAGGCGCTGGACAAGCTCCCGGCCTCCGCCGCCATTGCCGAGCTCGATGATGGCCACCGTCCGCGCGAGCCGCCCCTGGCGCCGCCACCGCCGGGTTTGCGAGATGCTCCAGGCGCGAAGCGACGCGAAGCCGCAGAGCGCCACGCCGTACCAGCTGACGATCCAGAGCCGGGAGTAGATCTCAGACGTCTTGGTGAGGTAGCCAAGGATCAGCAGGATGGCGAACACGAGCGACCAGGCGCGGACGACCTTTCCGACCTGCGCGGCGAATGCTTCGCTCAATCCCTCGCCGTATGCGCCCGACATGTGCATCGCGTTGACCGTGAGCACGGCGGCGAGAAGGGCGGTGGAGGACACCTCGAAGGGGATGGACGTGAACCCCTGCCGCAGCAGGTTGGCGACCGCCGCCGCGACCAGCACCACCAGCGCGTCGGCCACCCACATGCCGTCCACCAGGAGCCGAAGGGGGTCCGCGGCCGAGGAGGACGCGCTCGCGCCGGCCTTGGCCTGCCTCCAGGCCTGTGCGGCGAGCGGCAGGGGAGGACCATAGCCCAGCATGCCGCCTGTCCCGTTTAACCCGGCATTCGACATGTCAAAGCGCCAACCCAAATGCCGGCGAGTCGAACTCCGGCCCTGTCCCCTCCAGCCGCATGGCGCGCCAGATACGCTCGTTCAACCCCGGGCGCGATGGCTTGAACCCCTCAGCGGCGCAGGTGCGCATCCGGTCGAGTTCGCCGGGCGAGGTGTTCAGCGCCAGTTCGACGGCGCGGGACATCGCTCCGCCATCGAAAGGATTGAATACCCAACCCGTCATGCCATGGTCGATCAAATCGACGACGGACCGGGATCGAGTGCTGCCGAGCACCGGCAGCTGCGCAGTCAGAGCCTCCGCGACCACATCGTCCCAGGGGTCGGCCAGGGCCGGCAAGGCGAGGATGTCGCAATCGAGGAACATTGCGGCCAGCTCCCCCCGCGCAATCCGGCCGGGGAACGACTGCTGAACGTTGGGCGGCAGCGGCTGCGCCTCCAGCACGCCGCGCAGGCAGCCCTCTCCGCACCAGTGAATCCCGACGCGGCGCCGCGGATTGCGTTCGGCCCAGGCCGCCACGCAAAGCAGGAAATCAGCAACGCCTGCGTCAGGCTCCAGATCGCCGACGTGGATGAGTTGGTAGGGATCCCCGCCTGTCCGCGACCGCGCCGGACGGTCGAACAGCGCAAGATCGTCGCGGCCGGCGGACAGCACGATCCGTGATGCCGGCACGCCGAGTGCGTGAACCGCGCGGGCCAACGCGTCGGAGCGCACCAGCACCGCATCGACGCCGGCGAGGACGACCCGGTGCACCATGCGCGGCCTCGGTGGCAGGTCATCGATGCAAAGCAGGATCCGGCACTGCGGCGTCAAACGGCGGTGCAGGACCGCCCGGACGGTTCGAAAGCCGAAGTCCCGGCAGATGGTCAGGTCAGGCCAGTTCTCATGCGCCAAGGCGGCAGGCTGGCTGCTGGCCGGCAGGACGCCAAGCTCCTCGGCACTCGGCGACGGCCTGTGCGCCTGCCCTACCCAGGACCCATCCAGCATCTGATCGGCGTCTGCAAAGCTTGCGGAGTTCAGACCGTGCCTACCCGCCACCTCGTCATTGACCAGGATGTGGGCCGCAAGCTGCTTCATACTTGACATGGGTTCGACAACCTCGATCAGCGGCGCCATGATTTCTTTTGGAAAATCATAACCCCAACGCAACATCGATCGAGCTATACCGCAGGCTCTGCCCCGCGATCTTGAGCCGCATGGTCTAGGTCAGGTGCTTAGATCAAGTAGACCCAACGGCCTCTACCGACCATAACAGGCATAAAGATATGATAGCGTCAACGGTCGCACTTCGAAGGCAAACCCAATGAGAGATCTCATCGCGGCCATGGTGGACGCGGTATCGCAGCGGTTGACGGGGCCAACTGGCGTCGCAGCCGGCTTGCTGATGCTTTCGATCGTTGTATCTGCCGTGGTTGTGTTCTTCCGCTCCGATCTGCCGAAGACGCCGTCTGCCCTTCTACGTTTCATGATGCCCATGGACATCTTGACGCATCATTCAGCACGGGCTGATTTCCTGTTTTGGATATCGCGGAAGCTTGTGATGCTGCTGGTGGCTCTGCCGACCGGCGCATCCATCACCATCGCCTGCGGCTACGCCAGCCATGCCGCGCTTGCAGCGGTCTTCGGACAGGCTGCCCGTGGCTCTGATCATCCAACGGCTTTGATCTTGGTCCTGTTCACGGTCACGATGTTGCTGGCTTACGACATCTCTTATTACTTGTACCATAACCTTCAGCATCGGATCCCGGTGCTGTGGGAACTGCATAAGGTGCACCATTCGGCCGAAGTCATGGTCGGCACCACCAAGGACCGGATCCATCCGATCGATGACGTGATGAACCGGGTTTGGGATGGGCTGATCACCGGCCCTGTGTATGGTTTCTGGCTGTTCTTCGCGCTTGATCCCATCGAGCTTACGATCCTGGGCATCAATGTCTACGTGCTTCGCAACATCATCATGATGGACTTTGTCAGGCACACCCATCTCAAGATATCGTTTGGGCCTGTGGTGAACAGCATCATCCTCTGTCCGCATTATCATCAGCTCCACCACAGCACCAATCCAAAACACTTCGATAAGAACTTTGGATTGATGCTGCCGATCTGGGACAGGATGTTCGGCACCCTGCATGTGCCGGAACCGGGCGAAAGCTTCTCGTTTGGCCTGGGTGCGGAGGGCAAGGAGTATCAATCCACCGTCGCGCTCTACATCCTGCCGCTTCGAAAGATCGCCCGGCTTTTGGGCTTGGGACACGCGAAGGCGCTGCCGGGCGCTGCGCCTCCGGCTCAGCTCGGCACGGCTCAGCTTGGGCTCACCTCCCGCCAACAGGACCACGCCGCATGAGCATGCAGACCGAGCTTGTCACAGCTCCCGACCGCTTGGCAGAGGTTGGCCCGGCCTGGGATGCGTTGTGGAGCCGCAGCAGCCAGAGCGTGTTCCAAAGCCATGGCTGGATCATGGCCTGGTTTAACTCCCGGCAGGCGGGCGACCGGTCCTGTCTTTGCGTCGGCCTGTGCTGGGACGATGACCGGCTTGTCGCGGTGATGCCGTTCATCACGCGTCGGCATCGCGGCGTCCGCGTGCTGGAATGGGCGGCAAAGGATTGCAGCGACTACTGCGATGCTGTCGTCGATCCCGACATGGCCGATGGCTGGCAGGCGCTCGAGATGGCGTGGGCAGCCGTGGTGGGTTCGGCCGGGTTCGATGTGGCCTATCTCAGCCACGTCCGCCCGGATGCGGCCGTGGGCGCTCTGTTCGCAGGCTGGTCGCGGTCGATACGACTGAGGCCGGGTCACCGGTCGGCCAGGAGCTTGCAGGTTGTCAGCAATGGCGCCAGCGGCGATGGCTGGTTCCGCTCGCTGAACAAGAAAGCTCGGAACAATCACAAGCGCGGCATGCGCATTCTGGGCGAGACGGGTCCGGTGACCGTGCGGATCAGCCAGGCCGGGGACACCGTTGACGCATTGCTCGAACGCATGATCGCCCTGAAGCAGGACTGGCTGGTCAGCACGGGGCAGAAGAACGAAATCTTGAATAACGATGCGCGCGCCCTGCGAGCCCTGGTCAAGGAACTTGCCCGCCAGAACCTCCTCCAGCTGTTCAGCATCCACTGCGGCGAGGCTTTTGTGGCGGGAGCGCTGAACATCGTGAACGGCGCGCGCCTGCAGGCGTTCTTCGCGGCCTATGATCCCGCGTTCGACCGGGCATCACCGGGCACGTTGGTCATGGTCGAGTATCTCACCTGGGCCTTCGACCACGGGATGACAGAGGTCGATTTCCTCTGTGGCGAGGAGCAGTACAAGTTCAAGTTCGCAACGGCGCACATGGACCTCGCATCCTACGTGGGCGCGAGGACATGGCTCGGCAGGGCCGCGCTCCTCATCGGAGAGCGCCTGGACCGGGCGCGTTCGTCAGAAAAGCCCGCGGAGGCAATCGCGGCTGGACAGCTGGCCGAGGTTTAGGGTCTGCTCCGCCTGCCCTGGCTCGCGTCATGCCGCTCGCGACGTCTGCTGGGGCCGGCGATGCTCAACCGGTTGGCCGAGCATATCCTGTATCGAAGCCCATGGTAGACGGAGCCACCGTGTTCAACCTTTTGCCAGGTCGTCCCCGGCGGCGAGACGAGCTTCGCGACGCGACTGGCGATGCCGACGGCGCCGACATCGGGCTGCGGTTGACCGGCACGCAGGCCAGGGTTCATGACGCCTTGCTCGATGCGTTGCTGAGCACCTCGACATGCGTCGTCCTGACGGGGGCGGCTGGCCTCGGCAAGACGACCATCCTTGCGGCGGCGCTGTCCTGCATTGACCAGCCAGGCCGGCAGGTGGTCCGGCTCGACGATGGGCAAGACGGGATGGAAGAGGCGTTTCAGATGCTGTTCACCTCGGCGTGGCCCCGGCCGCATCGGCGGCACAGCGGTGACCGCCGCCTCGTCCTGGTGATGGATCAGGTGGAAACCAGGCTGGCAGGAAGCTTCGCCTACCTTGAGCTGCTCAGCCGTATGCCCGGCAAGGCAGCGCCGATCCAATGGGTGTTCGTCGGCCGCTCGGAGCCTTGGGACTGCGTGGATGCGGCCGCGGCGGCCTGGCTGCGCGAGGCCAGCCCGGTTTGCCTGACCCTCCCCGCCTTGTCGGAGCAGGACGCATGGGAGTTGTTTCAGCACCGGGTAAGCTTGACCTTCGGCCCGCGCTCAGCGGCCAAGCTGGTGCCGACTCTCCTGAAGCAATCGGGAGGTCTGCCGGGCCGCTTCGATGCGGCACTCAGGGCGGCGATTGCTGCCGGGCTGCTGCAAGGGCCGGTTCAAGCGAGCTGAGACCTGAGCACAGCTGAACGGCCCCGGCATCCATGCTTGAACTCCCACCATATACGGTGACACCAAATGATTTCGACGCGACGATGATCCCGCCTGCGCTGTCATTCCAATCGACGCCGCTGACCACCGCCAAGTTCATCACAGGCGACGTGGCTTCGCCGACGGTGCCGCGGGTGAGCTACGGACCTTTGAGGCCTATGCTCCGGGCCAGCCTCCTGCGCGAACAGCAGATCGCTTGCGACGAGCATCATCGTTTCGCCAAGTATTTCATGTCATGCGTTCGCTGCCTTACCAACGGCGCCCATCGGCGGCTGTTGCCTGAGGCGAGGTAGCGCTATGCGGTCGATCCCGGGGCATTCACCGAGCAGCAGCGCTCGTGTAGCCTCGTGCGCGCTCGTCAGATGGACTGTGAATGTCTTGCCAATCCAGAGGCTGCGGATGATCCGGTTCCCGTCAGGGCACTCCATCGACACAAGTCAGTATTCGTCACCGTGATCGGATCATGATGCAGATGGGGCGGGCGGTCGTGGCGCCGCTTCGGGGCCTGCTATGATCAGGATCAGTGCAGGCCACGCGGGAGAGGCGTTTTGACACTTGCTGTGTTCGTGACGAATTTTGCCGACCAGGCGGTTCTCGTCCCCTCGGCCATCGCAGTCGCGATCGGCTTTAGCCTTGCAGGCTGGCACCGCGGCGCGCTCGCCTGGAGCGGCGTTCTCGCTTGCACCTGGATCAGCATCCTGGTGCTCAAGCTCACCTACCTCATCGGCGGATCGCTCTGGGTGGAGGGGCTTCATAGCCCCAGCGGCCACACCGCCGGCGCGGCGGCGGCCGCCGGCGCGTTCTTCGGACTGATCGTGCGGCGCCGGGGTGGCGGTTGGCTCTGGACGCTGCCGATCTCGGCCGGCCTTGCGGTCGCCATCGGGATGTCCCGCCTAGCGCTGCATGTGCACACCAGCCTCGACGTTCTGGTGGCCGGCGTGGTCGGCGTGCTCGGCGCGGTGACCGTGGTCGTGCTGGCTGGCCCGCCGCCTCAGAGGTTGCGGCTGTCGCCGATCATCACGGCTCTGACGGTCATGATACTTCTGCTGCACGGCTCTCAGGCGCCGTCCGAGGTGGCGATCCGCCGCATCGCGACGTCGGAGTTCTGGGACGACCTGCATTTCAGCGTGTTTGCGCGGCAGAACTGCCAGGCCCCCGTCAGCTCCCTCGCGGCCGACATGGCGAGGGTGGGCCACCGGCCAGCGTCCGACAAATGCGGGGTTTGAACGTCGAAGGCGCATGAGACGTCTGGCTCACGCGCACGCCCTGGAGGTTTGGGACGCGTTGCACGGCCAAGGCCGCCTCCATCAGCCTGGCCGCCCGTTGTCAGGACTGGTCTGGGCAGATAGCCTCGAAACTGGCCAGGTTTTTGGGAGTGAAACATGAAGGTCCTGCTCCTGGCGTGCGCGCTGGCGGGGCCGTTCAGCCCGGCCGTGGCAAAGACCTTGCCGACGGTCGCAGTGTTCGAGTTCGCCCTGACCAACACGTCGCTGGCCGCATCGACGCCGGAGGAGCTGGCACGGCTCCAGCGCCTGGATCAGCAGTTGAGAGACGGGCTGCGCGACCGTTTCGAACTGATTGACATCGGCCCGGTGCGGGACCGGCTGGCCGGCGTAGACTCGATCCGTGGCTGCAACGGCTGCGAATTGGACCTCGCGCGCCAGCTCGGCGCGCAGCAGGTCGCATACGGGTGGGTGCAGAAGGTCAGCAACCTGATCCTGAACGTCAACCTCGTGGTGGAGGACGTCAGCACCGGGCGGACGCTGCGGGCCGAAAGCGTCGACATCCGCAGCAACACGGATGAGTCCTGGAGCCGCGGCCTGCGCTACCTGCTGAACGAGCGTATGTTCCGCGGCGAGTGACGCCCAGGGCCGGCAGCGCCTGCCGTCTTTGGCGAGAACAGGGCCGAACCGCCCGGCGGCTTGCCGCATTGCCACAAAGCCTGGCATAATCGCACTAAATACCTGGACATCGCCCGACGGGGCGGCATCTTATCCACAGGCCCAAGAAGGCGCCGAAGACGACCACGGGAGGCGACGACGCGACAGATCCTGATCCTGGCCGCACTCGCAGCGGCTTTGCCGGCCCGGGCGCAGGACGCCCTCGACGGCGCCACGCTGTTTCGCCGGCAGTGCAGCACCTGCCATTCGCTTGTGGCCGGCGAAATGCGGCAAGGTCCGAACCTGGCGGGCGTGTATGGCCGCAAGGCGGGCACGGTGCCGGGCTTCAAATACTCCGCCGGCTTCGCCGATGCGGACTGGACGTGGGACGAGGCGCACCTCGATCCCTACCTCACCAACCCGCAATCCGTGATCAAGGGCGGCGTCATGGGCTATCGCCAAGCGAAGCCGGAGGTGCGCCAAGCGATCATCGCCTATCTCAAGGAACAGCACTGATGGCGAAGCCGATCCATTCGATGATCCGCGTGCTGGACGAGGGCCGGGCCGTCGCGTTCTACAGCGCGGCCATGGGACTTGAGACCGTGGATCGCTACCCGTTCGACAGCTTTACCCTGGTCTACATGCGCGACCCGGCCTCCACCTTCGAGCTGGAGCTGACTATCAACCATGACCGCACGCAGCCGTACGACCTCGGCGACGGCTACGGCCATCTCGCCGTCGCGGTCGATGACCTCGACGCGGCGCGGGCGAGGATGGAGGCCGCAGGCGGGGCGCCCGGCCCCATCCGCGAGCTGCAGCGGGACGGCGCGCTGCTCGGGCGCTTCTTCTTCATCAAAGACCCCGACGGCTACAGCATCGAGGTGCTGCAGCGGCATGGTCGCTTTGGCTGAATCCCCATAAAAAGACGGAGGAC
>CAHJXG010000431.1 GCA_903644035.1 Rhodospirillales bacterium | reverse complement strand
CGCCATCGTCGCCCGGCCCGACAGCCGCCCGCGCCTTCCGCAGGTCGCCGTCCCCACCCTCGTCGCCGTCGGCGCCGGCGATCAGCTCACGCCGCCGGACCTGGCCGCCGAGATCGCGGGCCTCGTGCCCGGCGCCCGCCTGCATGTGGTAGAGGGCGCCGGGCACCTGCTGCCCATGGAGCGGCCGGACGCCGCGACGCGCCTCATGCACGACTGGCTCGAGGCCACAATCCCCATGACATCGAGGCCCCAGTAGCCATGGACCAGACCCCGGCCAACGCGTTGCCCATCGAGGACTATGCCCTGATCGGCGACTGCACCACGGCCGCATTGGTGGGGCGCAACGGCAGCATCGACTGGCTCTGCTGGCCGCGCTTCGACAGCGGTGCCTGCTTCGCGGCCCTGCTGGGCCACGAGGGGCACGGCCGCTTCCTCCTGGCGCCGGTGACGCAGAACGGCCCGGCCACCCGGCGCTACCGCGACGGCAGCCTGGTGCTGGAGACCCTGTTCGACACGCCGGACGGCCAGGTCGCCGTCATCGACTTCATGGTGCCGGAAAGCCCCAACAGCAGCGTCGTCCGCATCGTCGAGGGCCGGCGCGGCGCGGTGCCGATGCGGATGGAGCTGGCGCTGCGCTTCGACTACGGCGCCTCCGTCCCCTGGGTGACCAAGCGGCAGGGCGGCAACGGCATCGTGGCGGTGGCCGGGCCGGAGATGGTGGTGCTGCGCACCAACGTGGCGCTGCGCGGGGAGGCGATGCAGACCGTCGCCGAGTTCACGGTGACGGAAGGCAGCTCCGTCAGCTTCGTGCTGACCCACAGCGCGTCGCACCTGCCGGTGCCGCTCAGCCTCGACGCCGACGACGCGCTCTACCGGACCGAGCAGGTCTGGGCCGCCTGGTCGGGCCGCATGTCGTATGACGGGTCCTGGGCGTCAGCGGTGAAGCGCTCGCTGCTCACGCTGAAATGCCTGACCTACGCGCCGACAGGCGGCATCGTCGCCGCCCCCACCACCTCGCTGCCCGAGGCGCTGGGCGGCCCGCGCAACTGGGACTACCGGTTCTGCTGGCTGCGCGACGCCACCATCACCCTGTTCGCGTTCATGTCCACGGGATACTACGACGAGGCGACATCCTGGGCCGATTGGCTGCATCGCAGCATCGCCGGCAGCCCCGAGCAGGTGCAGATCATGTACGGCATCGCCGGCGAGCGGCGGCTTGAGGAGACGACGGTCGACTTCCTGCCGGGCTACCAGGGCGCCGCCCCGGTGCGCCTTGGCAACGCCGCCGCGACGCAGCTGCAGCTCGACGTGTATGGCGAGGTGATGGACGCGCTGCATCAGGCCCGCGGCGCCCAGCTGCTGACCAACACCGAGACCTGGTCGCTGCAGCGTGCCCTGCTGAACCACCTCGACACCATCTGGCAGCAGCCGGATGAGGGGCTGTGGGAGACCCGGGGCGGCCAGCGCCACTTCACCTTCAGCAAGGTCATGGCCTGGGTCGCCTTCGACCGCGGCATCGGAGATGCGGAGGCGTTCGGCCTGGAGGCGCCGCTGGACCGATGGCGCGAGGTGCGCGACACCATCCACGCCACCGTCTGCCGGGACGGCTACAGCGAGAAGCTCGGCAGCTTCGTCCAGAGCTTCGGCGCGGAGGCGCTCGACGCGAGCCTGCTGCTGATCCCGATCCTGGGTTTCCTGCCGCACGACGACCCGCGCATCCGCGGCACCGTCGCGGCCGTCGAGCGCGACCTGCTGGTGGACGGCTTCGTGCTGCGCTACCGCACCGAGGGCGGCACGGACGGGCTGCCGGCCGGGGAGGGCGCCTTCCTCGCCTGCAGCTTCTGGCTGGCGTCGGCCATGCACCTGCAGGGCCGCGAGGCGGAGGCGCGCGCCCTGTTCGAGCGCCTGCTGGCGCTGTGCAACGACGTGGGCCTGCTGAGCGAGGAGTACGACCCCAACGCCGGCCGGTTCACCGGCAACTTCCCGCAGGCGTTCAGCCACGTGGCGCTCATCAACACGGCCCTCACCCTGTCCGGCGAGGCCAAGGGCCGCGCGGTCGGCAAGCCTATTCAGCAGGCAGCGGACTGACCGCGATCCGGGTCCGCCGCCCCTTCGCCAGCCGCTCCAGCGCCAGGTAGATCACCGGCGTCGTGTAGAGCGTCAGGATCTGCGACACGATCAGCCCGCCGCAGATCGCGATGCCGAGGGGACGCCGGAACTCCGACCCGGTACCGGCCGCGAGCGCCAGCGGCACCGCGCCCAGGAGGGCCGCGAGCGTCGTCATCATGATCGGTCGGAACCGCTCCCGGCAGGCCTCCAGGATCGCCGCGTGCGGGGCCATGCCGAGTTCCCGCTCCGCCTCCAGCGCGAAATCGACCAGCATGATCGCGTTCTTCTTCACGATGCCCATCAGCAGCACGATGCCGATGATGGCGAGAACGTTCAGCTCCCCGCCCGTCGCCAGCACCGCCAGCAGCGCGCCCAGCCCGGCTGACGGCAGGGTGGAGATGATGGTCAGCGGGTGCAGCACGCTCTCATACAGCACGCCGAGCACGATGTAGATCGAGATGATCGCCGCCCCGATCAGGAAGGGCTGGCTGGACAGCGACTGCTGCAGGAACTTGGCGTTGCCGGCGAACTCGGTCCGCACCCCCTCCGGCATCCGCAGGTCGCGGGCGGCCTCCGTCACCAGCGTGATCGCGTCGCCCTGCGAGGTGCCGGGCAGCAGGTTGAAGCTGATGCTGGCGGACGGGAACTGCCCCTGGTGGCGCACCGCGAGCGGCGCGGTCGCGCGGTCCATCCGGATCACGCTGCTGATTGGCACCTGCTGCCCATCGGTGCCGGGCACATAGAGGCGTTCCAGCAGCGCCGGGTCGGTCTGCAATTCCGGCAGGGTTTCCAGCACCACGCGATACTGGTTGCGCTGCGTGTAGATCACCGAGACCTGGCGCTGCGAGTAGGCGTTGCTCAGCGCCGCGTCGATGGCGCTCACGGGGACGCCGAGGCGGGACGCCGCCTGCCGGTCGATGGTCACGTTGGCCTGGGGTCCCGGGCGGTCCTGGTCGCTCGACACGTCCTCGATCCCCCGCACGCCGCGCAGCTTCTCCTGCAGCTTCAGCGTCCACTCGCGCAGCTCGTCCAGGTCCTGGTCCAGCAGCACGAACTGGAAGCCGGTGCCGCCCGACCGGCCGCCGCCGCGCAGGTCCTGCGCCGACCAGAGGTTGGCCTGGATGCCCGACATCTGCATCAGCTTGGGCCGCAGCCGCTGCAGCACCTGCTCGCTGCTGATCTTGCGCTCAGACAGCGGCTTCAGCGACACGGTGATCTGCCCGCGGTTGATGCTGGACCAGCCGTTGGTGATGCCGATGGTGCTGCCGACGCTCTCGATGGCGGGGTCGGCCAGCAGGGTGTCCACCACGAGCTTCTGCCGGACCGCCATGGCGTCGAAGCTGATGTCGGGGCTGGCGGTGGTCATGCCCATCAGCAGGCCGGTGTCCTGAACCGGCAGGAAGCCCTTCGGCACATAGCCATACAGCTTGACCGTGGCGACGACGACCGCGAGCGTCACCAGCAGCATCAGACGGCGCCAGCGCAGCGCCCAGTCGAGGCTGCGGAGGTAGGCGCGCTGCGCCCCGTCGAAGCCGCGGTCCACCGCCCGGTCGATCCAGCCCCAGACGCCGCGCGGCGGCGCGTGCGGCCCCATGAAGCGCCCGCACATCATCGGGGTGAGCGTCAGCGACACGACGGCCGACAGCCCGATGGCGATGGTCAGCACCATGGCGAACTCATGGAACAGCTTGCCGAGCAGGCCGCCCATGAACAGGATCGGGATGAACACCGCAACGAGCGAGATGCTGATCGACACCACGGTGAAGCCGATCTGCCGCGACCCCACCAGCGCCGCCTGCATCGGCGACAGCCCGCGCTGCTGGTGGCGGAAGATGTTCTCGATCATGACGATGGCATCATCGACCACGAAGCCCACCGAGATGGTGAGCGCCATCAGCGAAAAGTTGTTGAGGCTGTAGCCCAGCAGGTACATCGCGCCCAGCGTGCCCGCCAGGCTGAGCGGCACCGTGACCGCGGCGGCCAGCGTCGGCACGAGGCGGCGCATGAACAGCGCCACCACCATCAGCACCAGCGCGATGCTGATCAGCAGGGTCCACTCCACGTCCTCGACGCTCGCCCGGATGGTCGTGGTGCGGTCGGATATGGTGGCGACGCGGATGTCGGGCGGGATCCACGCGAGCAGCTGCGGCAGCGCCGCGCGCACCCGGTCCACCGTGTCGATCACGTTGGCGCCGGAGGTCTTGGTGAGCGTCAGCAGGATGGCGCGCTCGGTGCCCTGCCAGGCCGCGAGCTTGGTGTTGGACACGCTGTCCAGCACCTCCGCCACGTCGCCCAGACGCACCGTGGCGCCGTCCGCGGTCTTCAGCACCAGGCGGGCGTAGTCGGCGGCCTGGGTGATCTGGCCGTTCAGCTCGATGGTCTCGGCCCGCTGCGGCCCCTGGAAGCCGCCGACCGGGCCGTTCACGTTGGCGCCGCGGATGGCCGTGTAGACGTCCTGGCTGCTGAGGCCCGCCGCGCGAAGCGCCCCGGGGTTCAGCCGCACGCGCACGGCCGGCTTCTCGGCGCCGTTCACCTGCACCTGGGCCACGCCCTCGACCTGGCTCAGCCGCTGCGCCAGGATCGTGTCGGCGGCGTCATAGACCTGGGCCGTGCCGAGCACGTCGGAGGTGAGCGACAGGGTGAGGATCGGCGCCTCGGCCGGGTTGAATTTGCGGTAGTACGGCCGGGTCGGCAGGTCCGAGGGCAGGTCGGTGTAGGCGGCGTTGATCGCGGCCTGCACGTCGTGGGCGGCGCCCTCGATCTGGCGGTCGATGTCGAACTGGATGACGATGGACGTGCTGCCGGTGCTGCTGGTGCTGGTGATCTCGGTGACGCCCGGGATTTCGCCCAGGCGGCGCTCGAGCGGCGCAGCGATGCTCGCGGCCATCGTCTCCGGATCGGCGCCGGGACGGCCGGCGAACACCACGATGGTCGGGATATCGACGCTCGGCAGCGGCGCCACCGGCAGGAAGCGGACGGCGACGAGGCCGGTCAGCAGCAGGCCCAGCGCCAGCAGCAGCGTGGCGACCGGGCGGTGGATGAGGGGGGCGGAGATGTTCATTCCGCCGGGACCGGCGCGGTCCGCACGAAGCGCAGCCGGGTCCGCTCGAACGCCAGGTAGATCACCGGCGTCGTGTAGAGCGTCAGCACCTGGCTCAGCAGCAGCCCGCCCACGATGGTGAGGCCCAAGGGGTAGCGCAGCTCCGACCCGGTGCCGTTCTCGATCACCAGCGGCAGCGCGCCCAACAGTGCCGCCGCGGTCGTCATCATGATGGGGCGGAAGCGCAGCAGGCTCGCCTCGGTGATCGCGCCCAGGGGCGAGAGGCCGCGCGTCCGCTCCGCCTCCAGCGCGAAGTCGATCATCATGATCGCGTTCTTCTTCACGATGCCCATCAGCAGCACGATGCCGACCAGCGCCACCAGCGACAGGTCCTGCCCGGCGAGCCACAGCGCCAGCAGCGCGCCGATGCCGGCCGACGGCAGGGTGGACAGGATGGTGACCGGGTGGATCGTGCTCTCATAGAGCACGCCGAGCACGATGTAGATCACCACCACCGCGGCCAGGATCAGCCACGGCTCGCTCGCGAGGCTCGCCTGGAACTCCGCGGCATCGCCGGAGTAGCTGCCGACGATGGTGGAGGGCAGGCCCATCTCCCGCTCCGCCTGCGCCACCGCGGCGACCGCATGGCTGAGGCTCGACCCCGGCGCCAGGTTGAAGCTGATGGTCGTGGAGGGGAACTGGCTCTGGTGCGTGACCGCGAGCGGCGCCGTGCCGCGGGTGATGGTGGCGATGGCCGAGAGCGGCACCTGCGACCCGTTCAGACCCGGCACGCGCAGCCGGTCGAGCGAGCGCGGGTCGGCCTGCCAGTCGGGATCGGCCTCCAGCACCACGCGGTATTGGTTGGCCTGGCTGAAGATCGTGCTGATCTGCCGCTGCCCGAAGGCGTCGTACAGCGTGTCCTGCACCTCCTGCATCGTCACGCCCAGCCGCATGGCCGCGTCGCGGTCCACCTGGATGCGGGTGGCGAACCCCTCGGTCTGTTGGTCGCTGGCGACGTCCTGGAGGTCCGGCATGGCGCGCAGGCGGCCGAGCAGCCGCGGCGCCCAGGTGGCCAGCTCCTCCGCGTCGGTGTCGATCAGGGTATATTGGAACTGGGTGCGGCTGATGCGGGTGCCGATCTGGATGTCCTGCACCGCCTGCATGAACACCGACATGCCGGGCACGCCAGTCATTGCCGCTTGCAGGCGCGCGATCACCACGGGCGCCGGGTCGCGCTCCCGACGCGGCTTGAGGGCGATGGTCAGCCGCCCGGTGTTGGGCGTCGCGTTGATGGTGCCGGCGCCGACGAAGGACACCACGCCGGTCACCGCCGGGTCGCGCCGCGCCACCTCCGCGAGCTGCGTCTGCAGGGCGGACATGCGCGGCACGGAGGCGCTCTGCGAGGCTTCCGTCACCGCGACGATCACGCCGGTGTCCTGCTGCGGCAGGAAGCCCTTGGGCGTGAGGGCGTAGAGCAGGACCGTGCCGCCCAGCGTGCCCAGCGCCACCAGCAGCACCAGCCCCTGGTAGCGCAGCGCCACCGCGAGCGTGCGCTGGTAGCCCCGGGTCAGGCGGATGAAGCCGTGCTCGAACCAGCCCGTCAGCCAGTTCGGCTTCGCGTCCGCCCGCAGCAGCCGCCCGCACATCATGGGCGTGAGCGTGAGCGACACCACGGCGGAGACGATGACCGAGGTGCTCAGCACCACCGCGAACTCGTTGAACAGCCGGCCCACCACGCCGGTCATGAACAGCAGCGGGATGAACACGGCCACCAGGCTCACGGTCAGCGACACGATGGTGAAGCCGATCTGCGCCGCGCCGCGGTAGGCGGCCTCCAGCGGCGGCACCCCGTCCTCGATGTGGCGGACGACGTTCTCGATCATCACGATGGCGTCGTCCACCACGAAGCCGGTCGCGACGGTCAGCGCCATGAGCGACAGGTTGTCGAGGCTGTAGCCGCACAGCGCCATCACCCCGAAGGTGCCGATCAGCGACAAGGGGAGCGCGATGGCCGGGATCAGCGTGGCCCGCGCGCTGCGGAGGAACAGAAAGATCACGAACACCACGAGGCCGATGGACAGCATCAGGGTGAACTGCACGTCGTCCACCGAAGCGCGGATGGTCTCGGTCCGGTCCACCACGACCGCCATCGCCACCGCCGCCGGGATGGCGCGCTGCAGGCCCGGCAGCGCCTCCTTGATCGCCGCCACCGTGGCGACGATGTTGGCGCCGGGCTGCCGCTGGATGTCCAGCACGACGGCCGGGTTGCCGTTGTACCAGCCGGCGACCCGGTCGTTCTCCACCCCAGCCACCACCGTGCCCACGTCGGACAGCCGGACCGGCGAGGCGTTCTTGTAGGCGATCACCAGGTCCTTGTAGGCGGCCGGCGTCGTGAGCTGATCGTTGGCGCCCAGCGCGTAGGCCTGGCGCGGCCCGTCGAACCCGCCCTTGGCGCCGTTCACGTTGGCCGACGCCACGGCCGTCCGCACGTCCTCCATCGACAGGCCGTAGGCCGCGACCCGCGCCGGATCGACCCGCACCCGCACCGCCGGGCGCAGGCCGCCCTGTACCGTGACCTTGCCGACGCCGTCGATCTGGCTGAGCTTCGGCTGCAGCAGCGTGTCGGCGGCGTCGCTGATCCGGTCGATGGAGATGCTGTCCGACGTGAGCGCCAAGGACAGGATCGGCGCGTCGGCCGGGTTCACCTTGGCATAGATCGGGGGGTAGGGCAGGCTGACCGGCAGCGTGCCGGCCGCCGCGTTGATCGCCGCCTGCACGTCCTGGGCGGCGCTGTCCAGCTTGCGGCTCAGGTTGAACTGCAGCGTGATCTGGCTGGTGCCCTCGCTGCTGGTGCTGGTCATGCTGGACAGGCCCGTGATCTGCCCGAACTGCCGCTCCAGCGACGCGGTGATGAGCGTCGCCACCGTGTCCGGCCCGGCGCCCGGCAGCTGCGTCGTCACCTGGATCGTCGGGAAATCCACCGTCGGCAACGCGGCCACCGGCAGGGTCCGGTAGCCCAGCACGCCCCCCAGCAACACGGCCAGCGCCAAGAGGCAGGTCGCGACCGGACGGGCGATGAAGGGGGCGGAGATGTTCATCCGAGGCGCACGCCGTCAGCCCTGTCCGGCCGCCGCCTGCGTCGCCGCGATCTCGCCGTCCAGCGCGCGTACACGCGCCACCGAGGGCCGGCCCGCGATCCGGGCGACATAGGCCATGATGTCGGCCTGCTCCGGCACCAGCTTGAACTGCGTGGTCCAGCCCAGGGCGGTGCCCCACAGCACATCCGCGGCGGAGAACCGGTCCCCGAGCAGGTAGGTGCCACGGGCGAGCTGGGTGGTCAGCGTGCCGAGCATGGTGTCGAAACCGCCGTAGGGCGACATGGCCGCGCGCCCGGGGTCGCGCTGCATCGCGCGATCCACCAGCGCCGGCTCGAACGCTGAGCCGTAGAAGAACAGCCAGCGCAGGTACGGCCCGCGCAGCGGGTCGCCGATGGGCGGCGCCAGGCCAGCCGCCGGGAAGGCGTCGGCGAGATAGAGGTAGATCGCCCCCTGCTCCGTCACCAGCGCGCCGTCGTGCACGATGGCCGGCACCTTGCCCATCGGGTTGACCGCCAGGTAGGCGGGATCACGGTGCTCTCCGGCCTGCATGTTGAGCACATGCAGCCGGTAGTCCACGCCCAGCTCGTCGAGCAGGACGCGCGTGCCAGATGACCGCGTGTTGGGGGAGTGATACAGCGTCAGCGTCGAATCCGTGCCCATGGTTCCCTCCATCAAGAGCTCGACCGGCCGCGCCGCTGCGCCATGCCCGGCGCGCCCCGCTCCTTCGGCACGGCATCCGGGGCGTTGCCGTCCGGGCCGGCCAGCGCGACCTTGCCGCCGTCCGTCAGCCGCTGCGCGCCATCGACCACGATCTGCTCGCCGGAGCGCAGGCCCTCGGCCACCACGCTCACCTGGTCGTCCTCGTGCCCGACGGTGACGGGCCGCCGCTGCGCCACGAGGCCCTGCGTGATCACGAACACGAAGGCGCCGCGGGGGCCGCGCTGCACGGCGGCGGTCGGCACCGTGACGACGCCGCGCTGCGTCTCCGCCAACATGCGCACGTTCACGAAGCCGCCGGGCCACAGCAGCAGCTTGTCGTTGGGGAAGGTCGCCTTGAGCTTGATCGTGCCCGTGGCCGGGTCAACCTGGTTGTCCAGCACGGCGAGCTGGCCGCGGTCCAGCGGGTCGGCAGCGCCCCCGCCCTGCTTCAGCGCCAGCACCTCCGGCATCCCGTCCTGCATCGCGTTGGCCACGACCGGCAGCGCCTGCTGCGGCAGCGTGAACACGACGGAGATCGGCTTCAGCTGGGTGATGACCGTGAGCGGCACGGCGTCCGAGGGCCGGGCGATGTTGCCGCTGTCGACCTGGCGCAGCCCGATCCGCCCGTCGATGGGCGCCTTGATTTCGGTGTAGCTGAGCTGGGTGCGCGCCGTGTCGATCTGCGCCTGGTCGCCGCGCACCTGCGCCTCCAGCTGCGCGACCTGGGCGCGGGCGGTGTCCGACTGCTGCGCGCTGCTGTAGGCGGTGGCGGCGAGCTTGGCGTAGCGGTTGGCGTCGAGCTTGGCGTTGGCGAGGTTGGCCTCGTCCTGCTGCTTCTTCGCCACGGCCGAATCCAGGCTCGCCTGGTAGGGCCGCGGGTCGATGCGGGCCAGCAGGTCGCCGGCGCGCACGTCCTGCCCCTCGCGGAACCGCACCTCCATCAGCGGGCCTTCGACCATCGGGCGGACGGAGACCAGGTTGAACGCCTGCACCGTGCCGAGGCCGTCGAGGTAGACCGGCACGTCCCGCGTCTCGCTGCGGGCGGCCAGCACCGGGATCGGCGCGGCTTCATCCCCGGCGCCGCGCCGCCGTCCGCCGGGCGTGCCGGCGTGCTCCGTGGACGCCGGGCGGAACCAGTAATAGTATCCGGCGCCGCCGGCCGCTCCCAGCAGCAGCAGGACCAGCAGGACGCGCCTCATGACCCCGTCCCCAAGGACCTCGGCGAGGCCTGCGACCAGCCGCCGCCCAGCGCCTTGTAGACGTTCACCAGCGCCTGGAACTGCGCCAGCCGGATCTGGGTCAGCAGGTCCAGGTCGTTGTAGAGCGTGACCTGCGTGTTGAGCGACGTGATGATGTCGATGGTCCCCGCCTGGAGCTGCGCCCGCGCGATGTCGGCCGAGCGTTGCGCCACCGCAATGGCCTGGCGCTCCAGCCGCTCCTGCTCCGTCGTGTAGCGCAGCGCCGTCAATGATTGTTCTACGTCCGTGAAGCTCTGCAGCACCGCCCGGCGATACTCCGCCAGCAGCTCGTCATACCGGCCCTTCGCCTGGTTGAGCTGCCCACGGCGCAGCCCGTTGTCAAAGATGGTCTGCGTGAGGCTGCCGGCAAGCTGCGCCACCAGGGTGCCCGGACCCGTGATGGAGGTCAGCACCGTGCTGGTCAGCCCGCCCGAGGCGGTGAGCTGCACACTCGGGAAGAACGCGGCGCGGGCGGCGCGGATGTTGGCGTTCTCCGCCTGGAGCTGCGCCTCCGCGCTGGCCACGTCCGGACGCCGGGCCAGCAGCTCGCTCGGCAGGCCCGGCGCCACCAGCGGCAAGGGCAGCTTCTCCAGGGACCCGCCCCGGACCCTTTGCCGCTCCGGCGGCACCCCGGTCAGGATGCCGAGCGCGATCCGCTGCTGCTCGATCTGGTTGCGCAGGCTCGGCAGCGACGCGCGCTGCCCGGCCACCAGCGCCTCCTGCTGCGACACGTCGAGCGCGTTGGAGGTGCCGACCGTGAGCCGCGCCCGGAAGGCGCCCAGGATGCGCTCCGCGTCGCGCAGGTTGCGCTCGGCGACGCCCAGCCGGTCCTGCGCCGCCAGCACCTGGAAATAGGTGTTGGCGACGGAGGTCACGACGTTGAGCGCGACCGTCACCTGGTCGAACCGCGTCCCGACCGCGTTGGCCTGCGCCACCTGGGCCAAGGCGCGGTTGCGGCCCCAGAAGTCCAGGTCGTAGGAGACCTGCAGCGCCCCGCTGTAGGCCCGGCTGTCGAAGTAGCGCCGGCCCGACCCCGACCGCGGGACGGCCCCGCCGTCGACGGGGTCGATGCTGAAGCTCGACGTGCCGCTGCCGCCGGTGAGGCCGGTGCGGCGGTAGCTGTCGCTGGCGGTGGCGTCGATGGTGGGCAGCAGGGGCGACCCGCTGATCCGCACCTGCGCGTCCGCCTGCACGATGCGGGCCGCGGCGGCGGCGAGGTCGTTGTTGTAGGCCCGGGCGCTGGCGATCAGCCCGTCCAGCTCCGGGGAGTGGAAGTTGCGCCACCATTCCTCGGACGGCCAGGCCGCCTCCGCCGTGTCCGCCGTGGCGCGGAACGCCGGCGGCACGTCGAGCGCCGGCCGCTGGTAGAACGGCCCAAGGCTGCACCCGGCCAGCACCGCCGCCCCGGCGAGCA
>CAHJXG010000430.1 GCA_903644035.1 Rhodospirillales bacterium | reverse complement strand
CGCGCCCCCGGCAGCAGGCGCTGCAGCGCCCGGTGCCCGGCGCGTTTCCTCCGCCCATTGACCTGAACTTCGGCCGGACCGCGTCCCGCGCGCCGTCGCCCCGCGCCGCCGGGTCGTCACGCGCCATCGACCTGTCGCTGGGCGCCCCGAAGATCGGGCCCAACAAGAGCGAGGCGTTCTTCGACATCCGGGCCGCGAACATCGGCGCCGACTGGGCACAGGGCTTGGCGGTGTACTGGCGCCAGCACCGTTACTATCCGCAGCAGGCCGCGCAGAACGGCGAGGATGGGACGGTCGAGATCCAGATCGTGGTGAACCGCCTGGGCCGGGTCGAGTCGGTTGAGATCCAGCGCCGCTCCGGCTCGCCATGGCTTGACATGGCCGCACTCGGCACCTGGCGCAACGCGCAGTTGGCGCCGTTGCCGGCGGAGAACACCGACCGCACCATTACCATCCCACTGACCATCAACTACATACTGATCCGCTGATCCGCACGGCCGGATCAACCGGGCGCTCCGTCCCCTCACAGCCGATTGGCCCGTTGCAGGCCCCGGCGTCGTTTGGTAATCTTCGACCATGCGGATGTAGCTCAGCTGGTAGAGCGTCAGATTTCCAATCTGAATGTCGCGAGTTCGAACCTCGTCGTCCGCTCCACCCTCCAAGCCTTCGCAATCAGTCCATGCGCGGGATCAGCGATCAGGCAGCCGCCCGCACGCTGACCGCGTCCAATGCCTGGCCCAAATCCGCCAGGATATCGTCGATGTGCTCGATCCCGACGGACAGCCGCACGTAGCCGGGGCTGACGCCCGTCGCCATCTGCTCCTCCGCCTCCAGCTGCGAATGCGTCGTGCTGGCCGGGTGGATGGCCAGCGTCCGCGCGTCGCCGATGTTGGCGACGTGCAGCACCATCTGCAGCCGGTCGATGAACGCCCGGCCCGCATCGGCGCCGCCGGCGAGTTCCAGCCCCACCAGGCCGCCATGGCCGCCCCGCATGTAGCGCGCCGCGCGCTCCGCCGCGGTGCCGGTCTGCTGCGACGGGTGGATGACCCGCGCCACCTCCGGCCGGCCCCGCAGGAAATCCACGACGGCCTGCGCGTTGCTGCAATGCCGCTCCATGCGCAGCGCCACCGTCTCGATGCCCTGCAGCACCAGGAAGGCGTTGAACGGGCTGAGCGCCGGGCCAAGGTCGCGCAGCAGCGTCACCCGCGCCTTGAGGATGTAGGCGATGGGACCGAGCGGCTTGGCCGCCTCCACCCAGACCGCACCGTGGTAGCTGGCGTCCGGCTGGTGCAGCGCCGGCTGGCGGTCGGGGTACGCCGCCCAATCGAAGTTGCCGCCATCGACGATCAGCCCGGCAATCGACGTGCCGTGACCGCCCAGATACTTGGTCGCGGAGTAGATGATCACCGCCGCCCCATGGTCGAACGGGCGCACCAGCAGCGGCGCCGCCGTGTTGTCCATGATCAGCGGGATGCCGAATCGCCGGCCGATGGCGGCGACCTCGCCGATGGGGAACACCTCCAGCTTCGGGTTCGGCAGCGTCTCGGCGTAATAGGCGCGGGTGCGGTCGTCGGTGGCGCGGGCGAAGGCCTCGGGATCGGCCGGATCGACGAAGCGGACCTCCACCCCCTGGTCGCGCAGCGTGTTGGCGAACAGGTTCCAGGTGCCGCCGTACAGGTTGGTCGAACTGACGATGTTGTCGCCGACCCGCGCCAGGTTCTGCACCGCGAGCGCCGACGCCGCCTGCCCCGACGACACCGCGAGCGCCGCGGCGCCTCCTTCCAGCGCAGCCACGCGCTTCTCCAGCACGTCCGCGGTCGGGTTCATGATCCGGGTGTAGACGTTGCCGAGCTGCTTCAGCGCGAACAGGTCGGCGGCGTGCTCGGCGCTGTCGAACTGAAAGCTGGTCGTCTGATAGATCGGCACCGCGACGGCGTTGGTGGCGGGGTCATGGCGCCAGCCGGCGTGCAGGGCCAGGGTCTCGGGATGCTTGGAGTTCATTGGGACGGTCCCTTGTTGCTCGTGCGCGCCATGATAGCCACCGAGTCGCCCGGCACGGAAGCGCGAACCCGGAAAGCCGCCTCGCGTTGGGAGCGGTACACAGGAGACACGATCATGGACGCACAAACCATCAAGCTTGCTGCCGCGGACGTCGAGGCGACGCCGTTCCAGATCCCCGGGGCCGAGGGTGAGTTCCGCATCCAGATCCTGAATGAGGACCAGGCCCGCGGCGTGGTGACCACCATCGTGCACCTGCCGCCCGGCGGACGCATCCCGGCGCACAAGCACCAGGCCGGGGCCGAGATGCATTATGTGCTGGAGGGCGACCTGACGGAGGCCGGGCAGGAACTGGGGGTGGGCGGCTTCCTGACCCACGCGGCGGGCCAGGTGCACGGGCCGCATGAGAGCCGGGGCGGCGCCAAGGTGCTGACGGTGCAGCAGTGGCAGTCGAAGGACGGCAGCTTCGATTTCGAGCCGGCGAGATCGGAAGAGCACACGTCTGAA
>CAHJXG010000429.1 GCA_903644035.1 Rhodospirillales bacterium | reverse complement strand
GCCCTGTTCCCGGCGGCGCTGTCCGCCTCGCCGCAGCGCGACGGGCGCCTGGCGGCGACGCTCCGCTTCGCCAGCATCACCGGATGGGCGCCCGGGCCCCAGCAGCCGCAGCCCCTGAAGCCCGGCGCAGGCCGGATCAGCCTGGCGGATGCGTTGAGATAGCCGGGCTACCCGGCCCCGGCGAGATGCAGCGCGACCCCGGCCAGCGCGCATCCGGCCAGGGTCGGGATCACCCCCGCCCTGAACCGCAGCAACGCGAGCGCCGCGGCAAACGACAGCGCCGCCGCCCAGGGGTCTAGGCTGCCGAGCACCGGCCAGTCGAATGACAGGCCAAACCCGCGCACCGGCGTCTGCGCCCGGAACAGGCTGTGCAGCGCGAACCAGGCCGCGAGGTTGAGGATCACTCCCACCACCGCGGCGGTGACGGCGGCCAGCGCCGCGTTCAGCGCCCGGCTGCCCCGCAGCGCCTCGATGAACGGGGCACCCAGGAAGATCCACAGGAAGCACGGGATGAACGTGACCCAGGTGGCCAGCATTGCGCCCAGCGTGCCGGCGACCCAGGGCGTCAAGGCCCCAGGGTCGCGGTAGGCTGCCATGAAGCCCACGAACTCCAGCACCATGATGAGCGGCCCCGGCGTCGTCTCCGCCATGCCCAGCCCGTCCAGCATCTCGCCCGGGCGCAGCCAGCCGTAGCCCTCGACGGCCTGCTGCGCGACGTAGGCCAGCACGGCGTAGGCGCCGCCGAAGGTGACGACGGCCATCTGGCTGAAGAACACGGCGATGCGGCCGAAGGTGCTGTCGGCGCCCAAGGCCAGCAGCACGCCGGCGACCGGCACCAGCCAGAGCGTCAGCCAGACCGTGCCGCTCCGCAGCGCACTGCTGACGCTCGGGCGGGCGTAACCCGGCAGCGCCTCGCCATACGCGGCGTCCAGCAATGCCGGCGGGGACCCGGCCGCCTCGCTGGGACCGTCCCGCCCACCTCCGGCGGCGAATGCCGGCAGGTCTAGGCGGGCGCCGGCGAACCCGGCCAGGCCGGCCGCGGCCACCACGACCGGAAACGGGATCGCGAACAGGAACAACGCCGCGAAGGCCAGGCCCGCAAACGCCGCCATGGCGCGGTTGCGCAGCGCCTTGCGCCCCAACCGCAGCACGGCCTGCACCACGATGGCGAGCACGGCGGATTTCAGCCCGTAGAACATCGCGGCCACCGCGCCCACGCCGCCATAGGCGGCATACACCAGGCTCAGCGCCAGGATCGACAGGAAGCCCGGCAGCACGAACAGCGTGCCCGCCATCACGCCGCCGGCGGTGCGGTGCATCAGCCAGCCGATATAGGTCGCAAGCTGCTGCGCCTCCGGCCCCGGCAACAGGGTGCAGTAGCCCAGAGCGTGCAGGAACCGGGCCTCGCCGATCCAGCGTTTCTCCTCGACGATGATCCGGTGCATCACCGCGATCTGCCCGGCGGGGCCGCCGAAACTGAGCGCCGCGACGCGCAGCCAGACCTGGAACGCCTCGCCGAAGCTCACGCCATGCGGCGGCCGGCCGCCGGCCATGGGGCCGGGGCGGCCTGCGCCTAGCCTCCCGTCAGGCTCATGTGCCGCGCGACGGCGGGCGCCGGGTTGCGGCGGTCGATGACGAAGTCATGCCCCTTCGGCTTGCGGGTGATCGCGAGGCGGATGGCCGCGTCCAGCTCCGGGTCCGTCGCCCCGTCGCGCAGCACCCGGCGCAGGTCGGCTGCATCGTCCTGGCCGAGGCACATGTACAGCGTCCCCGTGCAGGTCAGCCGCACCCGGTTGCAGCTTTCGCAGAAGTTGTGCGTCATCGGCGTGATGAAGCCGACCCGGGTGCCGGTTTCCGCCACGTCGTAGTACCGGGCGGGGCCGCCGGTCTGGTAGTCGGTGCCCTGCAAGGTCCAACGCTGCCGCAGCCGGGCGCGCACCAGGGACAGCGGCAGGTACTGGTCCGTGCGGTCGCCGCCGATGTCCCCCATCGGCATGGTCTCGATCAGGCAGAGGTCATGGCCCTGCGCGCCGCACCAGGCCAGCATGGCGTCGATCTCGTCCTCGTTCACGCCCTTCAGCGCGACGGCGTTGATCTTCACGTGCAGCCCGGCCGCCTTGGCCGCCGCGATGCCGTCCAGCACCTTCTCGATCTTGCCCCAGCGGGTGATCGCGGCGAAGCGCGCCGGGTCCAGCGTGTCCAGGCTCACGTTCACCCGGCGCACGCCCGCGGCGCGGAGGGCCTCGGCGTGCTTCACGAGCTGCGTGCCGTTGGTCGTGAGCGTCAGCTCGTCGAGGCCCTGGCCCAGGCGCTGCCCCAGCCGCCCGAACAGGAGCTGCACGTCCCGGCGCACCAGCGGCTCTCCGCCGGTGATGCGGATCTTGTTGGTGCCGAGCCGGATGAACGCGGCGCACAGCCGCTCCAGCTCCTCCAGCGACAGCACGTCGGCCTTGGGCAGGAACGTCATGTCCTCCGACATGCAATACACGCAGCGCAGGTCGCAGCGGTCGGTGACGGACACCCGCAGGTAGGTGATGGCGCGGCCAAACGGATCGATCATGTCTGTAGTGTCGGGCCGTGAGGCTCCCGCTTCAACCATGATCTTTGTTCAACCGTCATCCTCGTCCAGGATGTCGAGCGCGACCACGGCCGCATTCACCAGCACCTTGCCCGCGTGCTCGAAGTTCACCGTGACGCGGTCGCCGACCGCCGACTGCACCTGGCCCACGCCCCAGTCCGGCCGCCCGGGATGCAGCACGCGCTGGCCCGGCTCGATCAATGAGCCGAGCGGACGGTGCCCCCCGCTCACGCCAGCCCGCCGCGCGCCGCGATGGGCCACAGGCATTCCACCCGGCCGCCGCGCACGCCGACATACCAGTCGTAGCGGTCCACCGTCGGGTCGCAATGGCCCGGCACCAGGCGCAGCGTCTCGCCGAGCTTCGGCCCGCTCGTCTCAGGCCCCCATTCCAGCTTCCCGTGCTCGTCCGACGCGCCGGTGTAGCGCACGTCCTCCCGCCGCCACACGAGGGGCAGCCCGCTGTCGACCGCCACCGCCTTGTGCCCGGCGTCCAGCACCGCGAGGCCCGGCCGCGCCGCGCTCATCACGCCCGACAGCACGAACAGCGCCTGCTGGAACCCGTCGGACACCCCATCGTGGTTGCGGCGGTAGTCCGCGTCCATGAAGCAGTAGCTGCCGGCCTGGATCTCGTTGTAGACGCCGCTCGCCGCCTCCAGCTCGAACGTGCCGGTGCCGGCGCCGCCGACGATGGCGCAATCGAGGCCGCGCTGGCGCAGCTGCTCCACGGTGCGGCGCGTGTCGTCCACCGCGTCGTTGATCGCCCGGCCGCGCCCCTCGGCGGTGCGGATATGCTGCGCGCTGCCGTGGTAGGCCTGCAAGCCGCCGAACACCAAGTGCGGCGACCCGGCGATGCGCGCCGCCAGCGCCACCG
>CAHJXG010000428.1 GCA_903644035.1 Rhodospirillales bacterium | reverse complement strand
ATGCGGCATTGCGCGCCGCTGCGCCTGTCAACCGATGAGGGCAAGCCCGATCAGGCCGGCGATGCCGACCAGGATGCGCCACCATGCAAACACCTTGAAGCCGTGGCGGGACACATAGTCGAGCAGCGAGCGGACCACGAACAGGCCTGCCAGGAACGACACGGCGAAGCCGATTGCGATCAGGGCGCCTTGCGAGAACGACAGGTCCTTGTAGCTTTTCAGCAGCTCGTAGGCGAAGGCGCCGGCCATGGTCGGCATGGACAGAAAAAACGAGAACTCCGTGGCCGAGCGCTTCGAGGCGCCCAGCAGCATCGCGCCCACAATGGCAGCGCCCGAGCGGGAGACCCCGGGTATCATGGCCAGGCACTGGATGGCGCCGATCTGGAGATACATCGGAAGCGTGAAGCGGGTGGCATCGTCCCGGTCACTCCTTAGACGCATCCGGTCAACGAGGAGAAGCACGAAGCCGCCCACGATCAAGGTCGTGCAGACGACGAAGGGGTTGAACAGCACACCCTTGATGAAGTCGCGCGCCAGCACGCCGACAAGGGCGGCCGGCAGGAACGCAACCAGCACGCCAATGACGAAGCGCCGCGCCGCCGGGTCGGAAGGAACCGCCGCCGCGATCCGCCACAGCCGCCCGAAGTACACGGACAGCAGTGCGAGGATGGCGCCGAACTGGATCAGGATGGCAAAGGTCTTGTCGGCATCCTCCTCCAGCCCGAAGAAGTGCTGCGCCAGGAGAAGGTGCCCGGTCGATGAAACCGGGAGGAACTCCGTGCCGCCTTCCACGAGACCCAGCAGTGCGGCCTTCAGCGCCTCGATCAGTGTCATGAGTTCCCCTGTCCGTCCGCCACGGTTACAGGCATGTCCTGAATGCCTGGAAGCATGACGCCGGATAGAGGCTTTGGTGCCCTAACGGAAGGGAAGGAAAGGGCGCGCAAGCGTCAGCCCGGGGTGCCGCGTCATCGAGGCGCTGACTGTGCGTAGCAATGTGACCTGTTTGCAAGCCGAGGTGCGTGGTGGGCTGACTGCCAGTCGTCTCAGCTTCGCACGGCGCGAATCCCGGCACCAACCCTGTCCGCCAACTCCAAGGCTGCCGACGGCAAAACGGACATCGTGATGACTGGACGGGAAAACGGACGGGCGTCTCAGGTTCTTTCGCGCCATCACATCCCTCGCCAGCTCGCGGGCAGGAACGAAGTGCCGTTCGGAGTCGGGGAACAGCCATCCGCTCGTGGGCCGGCACGATCTGGCAGATTGCACGGCTTGCTGACCACGCCCGCAGCGGCCACACTCCGGCCCGACCGTCCGGACCGCCGCAGGGCGCCACTGGCGGCGACCAGGGGAGGCGTGCTTGGCTCAGGTATCCGTCCGCGATGTCGTGAAGGCTTACGACGGGGACGTTCAGGCGGTGCGGGGCATCAACCTGGAGATCGCCGACCACGAGTTCGTCGTGCTGGTCGGCCCCAGCGGCTGCGGCAAATCGACGACGCTGCGGATGATCGCCGGGCTTGAGGAGATCAGCGCGGGCGAGATCTGGATCGGCGGCGACATCGTCAACGATATGGCCCCGCGCGACCGCGACATCGCCATGGTATTCCAGAACTACGCGCTCTATCCCCACATGTCGGTGTTCGACAACATGGCGTTCGGCCTCAAGCTGCGGAAGCTGCCGAAGGCCGACATCAAGGCCCGGGTGGACGAGGCCGCGCGCATCCTCGACATCGTGCCGCTGCTGGAGCGCAAGCCCAAGGCCCTGTCCGGCGGGCAGCGGCAGCGCGTCGCCATGGGCCGCGCCATCGTGCGCGACCCCAAGGTGTTCCTGTTCGACGAGCCGCTGTCCAACCTCGACGCCAAGCTGCGCGTGCAGATGCGCACCGAGATCAAGAAGGTGCACCAGACCGTCCGCACCACCACCGTCTATGTGACGCACGACCAGGTCGAGGCGATGACGCTCGCCGACCGCGTGGTGGTGATGAACCACGGCCTGATCGAGCAGGTCGGCCCGCCGCAGGAGCTGTATCACCACCCGAAGACCCGGTTCGTCGCCGGGTTCATCGGCAGCCCCGCCATGAACTTCTTCACCGCCCGCGTCGTGGCGGCGTCGGGCGCGCCGGCGGTGCAGCTCGCCGATGGCCAGCTCCTGCCGATCCCGCCCGCGCGGCAGGACCGCTACGCCGCGCACCGCGACCGCGACGTGGTGTTCGGCCTGCGCCCCGAGCACCTGCCGGAGCTTCGCGAATACGGGCCGCGCGAGCAGGGCCGGGGCGGCGTCGCGCCGTTCAGGATCACGGCGGACGTGGTGGAGCCGATGGGCATGGAGACGCTGGTGCACTTCTTCCTGGGCGGCGAGCCCGGCTGCGCCCGCGTGGACCCGCAAACCCCGGCCGCGCCGAACGCGCCGCTGACCCTGGCCGCGGACATGAGTCACATGCACCTGATCGATCCGTCATCAGGACAGGTTTTGTAGAAGGAGAGCGGCTATGATGCAGGATCTGACCGGGCGCGTCGTGTGGATCACCGGTGCCGGAACCGGCATCGGCCGCGCCATGGCCCTGGCGTTCGCCGAGGCCGGATGCCGGCTCGCGCTGACCGGGCGGTCGCGGGAGACGCTGGCGGAGACGCACCGCCAGGTCGAGGCGGCCGGCGGGAGCGCCATGCTGGCGCTCGCCGACGTCGCCGACCCACACCAAGTGACGCGCGCGCACCTGCAGGTCGTGGAGGCGCTGGGCGATGTGCAGATCCTGGTCAACAACGCCGGCACCAACGCCCGCAGGCGGCACTGGGCGGAGCTTTCGATGGCCGACATGGGCGCCGTCATGGACGTGAACGTGAAGGGGCCGTTCCAGTGCGCGCTCGCGGTGCTGCCGTCGATGCGGGACCAGGGCGGCGGGCTGCTGATCCACGTGGCGTCGGTCGCCGGGACCGGCATCTTCGCGGTGTCGGGGCCGAGCTACACCGCGTCGAAGCACGCCGCCCGCGCCATGTCCGCCACCATCAACGCAGAGGAAGGCATCCACGGCATCCGCAGCGTCTGCATCAACCCCGGCGAGGTCGCGACCCTGATCCTCGACACCCGGCCGAGGCCGCCCAGCGCCGAGGAGCGCGCCATCATGATCCAGCCCGAGGACATCGCCGCCGCCGCCGTGTTCGCCGCCCGGATGCCGCCGCGCACCTGCATGGCGGAGATGACGATCACGCCGACCGACAACCAGTTCTACCGGGCGACGGCGCAGGCGATCGCCGGGGCGGCACGCTGATGGACGCGCTGCAGACGACGACGGTGGCCGTGGACACGCTGCAAGGCTTCATCGCGCGGATCTTCGTCGCCGCCGGGTGCAGCGAGGAGGAAGCGGGGCGCATCGGCCACCATCTGATCTCCGCGAACCTCGCCGGGCATGACAGCCACGGGGTGATCCGCGTGCCGCGCTACGTGCAATGGCTGCAGGAGGGCAAGGTCCGCGCCGGCCAGGTGCCGACGGTGGTGGCGGAGAGCGCCAACCATGCGGTGATCGACGGCAATCTGGGCTTCGGTCAGACCATCGGCCCGGCGGCCGTGGACCTGGGCATCGCCAAGGCGCAGGCCGCCGGGCTGGCCGTGGTGACGCTCCGCAACTCCGGCCATATCGGCCGCATCGGCGATTGGGCGGAGCGCGCGGCGGAGGCCGGGCTGGTCTCCATCCATTTCGTGAACGTCGGGATGGGGGAGGTCGTGGCGCCGTTCGGCGGCGTGGACCGGCGGTTCGGCACCAACCCGTTCTGCATCGGCGTGCCGCAGCCGGGCGCCCCGCCGCTGCTGCTCGACTTCGCCACCAGCATGGTGGCGGAGGGCAAGGTGCTGGTCGCCAGCAACGGCGGCAAGCCGATCCCGCATGGCGCGCTGATCGGCCCGGACGGCGCGCTGTCCAGCGATCCCCGCACGCTGTATGGCCCTATCGAGAACACCTCGGTGCGCGACCCCGGCAACGGGGAGGGCGCGCTGCGGGCGTTCGGCGACCACAAAGGCTCCGGCATCGCCTTCATGTGCGAGATCCTGGCCGGCTGCTTCGCCGGCAGCCCGACCGCCGGGCCGATCCCCGGGGGGCAGCGGGGCGGCATCGTCAACGGCATGCTCTCCATCTACCTGGACCCGCAGCATTTCGGCGCCGCCGGGTTCGCCGAGACGGCACGCGGCTTCGCCGAATACGTGAAAGATTCCCGCCCCGCGGCACCCGGCGGCGAGGTCCTGGTGCCCGGCGAGGCCGAGAGCCGCACCCGCGCCGCCCGGCTCCGCGACGGCGTGCCGCTGCAGCCGGAGACCTGGGCGGCGATCCAGGCGACCGGGGTTAAAGTGGGCCTGACGCCGCCGCGATAGAGGCGAAGCGGCGCGGATCGACGGCCGGCAGGATCGCTCCGGCCGGCCCCGGGTCGCGCCCGGCGATCACGTCCGCCACCAGCTTGCCGGCCGCCGGAGAGGTCTGGATGCCATAGCCGCCCTGCCCCACACACCAGAAGAAGCCCTCATCCACGCCGCTCCAGCCGAAGGCGAGGCTGCGGTCGGGGGTGAAGGTGCGGAGGCCCGCCCAGCTG
>CAHJXG010000427.1 GCA_903644035.1 Rhodospirillales bacterium | reverse complement strand
CCTGGTGCTGACCGGCGGGCCGGCCATCGTCGGGTTCCCGGCGGCGTGGCAGGCACTGGGCGGCGGCACGCTGGGGGGCGTCGCCGGGCCGCTCTGGGTGCTGCTCGCCTGCGCGTCGGCCGTGGGCGTGCTGCTGTCCCGCACGGTGTGGGGACGGACGCTGACGCTGATTGGCTCCGGTGCGCGGGCGGCGGAGTTCGCGGGCCTGCGGACCGTGCGGGCGGTCGTGCTGTCCTACGTGCTGACCGGGATGCTGGCCGCCGTCGCCGGGGTGCTGCTGTCGGCCCGCACCAACGCGGCCAAGAGCGATTACGGCACCAGCTACCTGCTGCAGGCCATCCTGGTCGCGGTGCTGGCCGGCACCAACCCGGCGGGCGGGCGCGGCTCGGTGCCCGCCGTGCTGCTGGCGCTCTGCACGCTCATGCTGCTGTCCAGCGGGTTCCAGCTCCTACGGTTCAGCAACTTCCTGGTGGACTTCATTTGGGGCGCCACCCTGCTCGGCGCGATGGCGCTGGGCGTGGCGCTGCGCCGCGGGAGGCGGTGAGCCGCGTCAGGCGGCGCGGCGGGCGAACCGCAGGGTGCCGTCGTTCAACCTGCCGAACCGCAGGGTCAGCAGATCGACCGCGTAGTTCTGATGCAGCCTCCACGGCCGCTTCGCCCCCTGCTTCGGCAGCTGCTGGATCGCGCGCTGCACGTAGCCGGAGGTGAAGTCGAGGAACGGCGCCTCGGTGACGCCCGGGTCGCGTGTCGGCGTGCACTGCGCATAGCCGTGCCGGTCCATGTAGCGCAGCAGGCGGCAGACGTACTCGCAGGTCAGGTCGGCCTTCAGCGTCCAGGATGCGTTGGTGTAGCCGAACGCGGTCGCGAGGTTCGGCACGTCGCTGTACATCATGCCCTTGTAGCTCATGGCCCGGCTGGGCTCGAACCGCACGCCATCGACGGTGATCTCCATCCCGCTCAGGACCTTGAGGTTCAACCCGGTCGCCGTCACGATGATGTCCGCCGGAAGCTCCGCGCCGGAGCGGAGCTTGATCCCCGTCTCGGTGAACGTCTCGATGCCATCGGTCGCGACGGACGCCCGGCCGGCCTTGATCGCATGGAACAGGTCGGCGTCGGGCGCCAGGCACAGCCGCTGGTCCCAGGGGTTGTAGCTCGGCGTGAAGTGGGTGGCGACGTCGTAGTCGCGGCCCAGATGGCGCCGCACCCCGCCGATCACCTGCTGCTTGAACCTCTCCGGCCGGCGCCGGGCGAGGTTGTAGAAGAACATGGTGAGCAGCACGTTGCGCCAGCGGGTCAGCCCATAGGCCAGCCTGGCCGGGAGGTGCCGCCGCAGCCGGTTGGCAAGCTGGTCCTCCGCCGGCCGGGACACGACGTAGGTGGGGGAGCGCTGCAGCATGGTGACATGGGCGGCGGCGTCCGCCATCGCCGGGACCAGCGTGACCGCGGTGGCGCCGCTGCCGATCACCACGACGCGCTTGCCGGCATAGTCCAGGTCCGCCGGCCATTGCTGCGGATGCACGATCGGCCCGGCGAACCGCCCGGCGCCGGGGAACTCCGGCGAGTGGCCGCGGTCGTAGTCGTAATAGCCGGTGCAGGTGAACAGGAAGTTGCAGGTGAAGCGGGCCGGCTCCTGCTCCGGGCCGCGCTCCGCCTCGACCGTCCAGGCCGCGTCCCGCGACGACCAGGACACCCGCTTCACGGCGTGGCGGAAGCGAATCCTGCGGTCAACCCCATACTCCGCGGCGGTCTCCCGCACGTAGTTCAGGATCGCCGGCCCACCGGCGATGGCCTTGGCCTCCCGCCAGGGGCGGAAGGCGTAGCCGAGCGTGTACATGTCGGAGTCGGAGCGGATGCCGGGGTAGCGGAACAGGTCCCAGGTGCCCCCGGTGACGTCGCGCCCCTCCAGGATCACGAAGCTCTTGCCGGGGCACCTCTTCGTGAGATGGCAGCCCGCCCCGATGCCGGACAGCCCGGCGCCGATGATCACGACATCAAAATGCTCTGCGTTCAACGAACCCCCCATGCTCATCCCATCCCCCTTTGATTCTGCCATGATGGGAGTATAGGATTTTTAGCTTTATCGCCCGCGCATGGCCGCACGCCGCCCTTTGAAGCCGAAGCCGCAAGGCAGCGGCCGCAGGGTGCCGGCCGTGCGCACGACGCAGGCCATGGGCATGGCATCGACCTGAACGGAGAGGACCCATGCAGCATACGAGACGCACCCTCATCAAGGCCACGGCGCTCGGCGCGGCGGCGCTGGCCGCCCCCTGGGCGTTCGCGCCACGGGCCGCCGCCCAGGGCAAGGGCCTGGTCGGCGTCGCCATGCCCACCAAGTCCTCCGCCCGCTGGATCGCCGACGGCGACAACATCGTGAAGGTGCTGAAGGCGCGCGGCTACGCGACGGATCTGCAATACGCCGAGGACGACGTGCCCAACCAGCTCTCGCAGATCGAGAACATGATCACCAAGGGCGCCCGCGTGCTCGTGGTCGCGGCCATCGACGGCACCACGCTGTCGGACGTGCTCGGTCAGGCGGCGCGGGGCGGCATCAAGGTCATCGCCTACGACCGGCTGATCCGCAGCACGCCCAACGTCGACTACTACGCCACCTTTGACAACTTCCAGGTCGGCGTGCTGCAGGCGACGTCGCTGGAAACCGGCCTGGGGCTGAAGGAGGGCAAGGGACCCTTCAACATCGAGCTGTTCGGCGGCTCGCCCGACGACAACAACGCCTACTTCTTCTACGACGGCGCGATGTCGGTGCTGCAGCCCTACATCGACAAGGGCAAGCTGGTGGTCGCGAGCCGGCAGCTCGGCATGGACAAGGTGTCCACCCTGCGCTGGGACGGCGCCACCGCCCAGGCGCGCATGGACAACCTGCTCAGCGCCTACTACTCGAACAAGCGGGTCGATGCCGTGCTGTCGCCGTACGACGGGCTGTCCATCGGCATCATCTCGTCGCTCAAGGGCGTCGGCTACGGCAGCGGCGACCTGCCGATGCCGGTCATCAGCGGGCAGGACTGCGAGATCTCCTCGGTCAAGTCGATCCTGGCGGGCGAGCAGTATGCCAGCATCTTCAAGGACACCCGCGAGCTGGCGCGCGTGACCGTCGACATGGTGGACGCGCTCCTCAACGGCCAGCCGGTCGCGGTCAACGACACCAAGAGCTACAACAACGGCGTGAAGGTGGTGCCGGCCTACCTGCTGAAGCCGGTGATCGTGGACAAGTCCAACTGGCAGTCGCTGCTGATCGACAGCGGCTACTACACGAAGCAGCAGATCCAGTAGCAGGCGGCGGGCGCGGGGCCGCGGCTCCGCACCCCAGCATCCAGCATCCAGCATCCAGCATCCAGGGAGCAGGAATGGCCGACATCCTGGACATGCGCGGCATCACCAAGCGGTTCGGTCCCGTGACCGCGCTGCGCGACGTGAGCCTCACTGTCCGCACGGGCGAAATCCACGCGCTCGTCGGCGAGAACGGTGCTGGCAAGAGCACGCTGATGAAGGTGCTGAGCGGCGTCTACCCCGCCGGCAGCTACGAGGGCAGCATCCGCTATGACGGGCAGGAGCGGCAGTTCCGCGGCATCAACGACACCGAGGCGCTCGGCATCATCATCATCCACCAGGAACTCGCGCTGATCCCGCTGCTGTCGATTGCCGAGAACATCTTCCTGTCCAACCCGCCCTCCCGCTTCGGGGTGATCGACCGTGACGCGGTGCACATGCGCACGGTGGCGCTGCTCGCCAAGGTCGGCCTGCAGGAGTCGCCGGACACGCTCGTGACCGACATCGGCGTGGGCAAGCAGCAGCTGGTGGAGATCGCCAAGGCGCTGTCGAAGCGGGTCCGCCTGCTGATCCTCGACGAGCCGACCGCGAGTCTGAACGAGCGGGACAGCGCGGCGCTGCTGGACCTGCTGGTGGAGTTCCGCGCTCAGGGCATCTCGTCGATCCTGATCTCCCACAAGCTGAACGAGGTCACGAAGGTCGCCGACCGCGTCACCGTGCTGCGCGACGGCCGCACCATCGAGACGGTGGACTGCCGCACGGCACCCATCGAGGAGGACCATATCATCCGCCGCATGGTGGACCGTGACCTCGACAGCCGCTTCCCCGACCACGCGCCGCAGATCGGCGAGGAGGTGTTCCGCGTCGAGGGCTGGACGGTGGACCACCCGCAGCATCCGGGGCGGCAGGTGGTGCGCGGCGTCGACTTCCACGTGCGGCGCGGCGAGATCGTGGGGATCGCCGGGCTGATGGGCGCGGGCCGCACGGAGTTCGCCATGAGCGTGTTCGGGCAATCCTATGGGCGCGACGTCCGCGGACGCGCCTTCATCGACGGCAAGCCGGTGGACCTGTCCACCGTGCCCCGCGCCATCGCCGCGGGCCTGGCCTACGTGACCGAGGACCGCAAGCACCTCGGCCTGATCCTGGGGGAGGACATCCGCAAGAACGTGACGCTCGCCAACCTCGGCGGCGTGTCCAGCAGCACGGTGATCGACGACATGCGGGAGCTGGCGGTCGCCGACGACTACCGCGGGCGCATGAGGATCCGCTGCTCCAGCGTGTATCAGGAGAGCGGCAACCTCTCGGGCGGCAACCAGCAGAAGGTCGTGCTGTCGAAGTGGCTGTTCTCCGACCCGGAGGTGCTGATCCTCGACGAGCCCACCCGGGGCATCGACGTGGGCGCCAAGTACGAGATCTACCAGATCATCAACGCGCTGGCCGATGCCGGCAAGGGCGTCATCGTCATCTCGTCGGAGATGCCGGAGCTGCTCGGCCTGTGTGACCGCATCTGCGTCATGAACGAGGGCAGCTTCGTGGGAGAGTTCCCGCGCGAGAGCGCGTCCCAGGAGAAGATCATGCGCTCGATCATGCGCAAAGGGGAGCAACCATGAGCGACGTCACCGTCACCCCCATCGCGCGGCCCGGCCAGCGCGGCTTCATCAAGGCGAACCTGCGCCAGTACGGCATGCTGCTGTCGCTGTTCGCGATCATGCTGTTCTTCGAGGTCGCGACCAACGGCACGCTGCTGCGCCCGCTCAACCTCACCAACCTCGTGCTGCAGAACAGCTACATCGCCATCATGGCGCTCGGCATGTTGCTGGTGATCGTCACCGGGCACATCGACCTGTCCGTGGGTTCGGTGGCGGGCTTCATCGGCGCGCTGGCGGCGGTGATGATGGTGCAGTACCAGATGCCGTTCGTCCCGGCCGCCATCCTCTGCCTGGTGGCGGGCGGGCTGATCGGCGCGGCACAGGGCTACTGGGTCGCCTACTTCAAGATCCCCGCCTTCATCGTGACGCTGGCGGGGATGCTGGTGTTCCGCGGGCTGATGCTCGCCGTGCTCAGCGGCCAGTCGGTCGGGCCGTTCCCCGTGGCGTTCCAGCGGCTCAGCTCCGGCTTCCTGCCGGACCTGTCGGAGGTCGGCGGCTTCCGCTGGTCCTCCATGCTGCTCGGCGTGCTGCTGGCGCTGGCGCTGGTCGCTGTCAACGTGCGCAACCGCAGGCGTCGCGAGCAGCACGGCGTCGAGGCCGAGCCGTTCGGCTTCTTCGTGGCCAAGAACCTGCTGATGCTCGCCGCCATCTGCGGCCTCACCTACCTGATCGTCTCGCACCGCGGCCTGCCGAACGTGCTCGTGATCATGGCGGTGCTGATTGCGCTCTATGCCTTCGTCACCACCCGCACCACCGTGGGCCGCCAGATCTACGCGGTGGGCGGCAACGAGAAGGCGGCGAAGCTCTCGGGCATCGGCACCGAGCGGCTGACATTTCTGACCTTCGTCAACATGGGGGTGCTGGCGGCGCTGGCGGGCCTCATCTTCGCCGCCCGCCTCAACACCGCGACGCCCAAGGCCGGGGTGGGATTCGAGCTGGACACCATCGCCGCCTGCTTCATCGGCGGCGCGTCGGCCTATGGCGGCGTGGGCCAGGTGACGGGCGCCATCATCGGGGCGTTCATCATGGGGGTGATGAACAACGGCATGTCGATTCTCGGCATCGGCATCGACTACCAGCAGGTCATCAAGGGCCTCGTGCTGCTGGGCGCCGTCTGCGCCGACGTCTACAACCAGAAACGCTGACCGCCGCCCGGCGCCGCGGCCGGAGCCGGCCTTCAACAGTCCGGCATGGACGGCAAACATTGGCATGTGCCTTGCGTATCCGGCTGCGTAGATTTGCAGCACGGGCGCCGGATGATACTCTCATTGCATGCAGCAGCGCTCCACGCGGCCAAGCCTTGGCGTCCCTTGCCAATCCTGACCGTCCGTCACCAGACCACCTACCGCTATCGCCGGCCCGTCGCGTTCGGCGAGCATCGCATGATGCTCCGCCCCCGCGACAGCCATGACCAGCGGCACCTCGAGGCGCAGCTCGACATCACGCCCGAGCCGGTGCAGCTGCGCTGGGTCCACGACGTGTTCGGCAACAACGTCGCCCTGGCCCGCTTCGACGGCCGGGCGCAGGAGCTGACCTTCATCAGCACCCTGCGGGTGGAGCATGCCCGCCAGGAGCCGCGGGACATCGAGGCGTGCCTCGAGGACTACGCCCGGGTCTATCCGTTCAGCTACGATCCCGAGGAGATGGCGGACCTGCTGCGCTCCGTCGAGCGGCATTACCCGGACCCGTCGCACCAGCTCGACCGCTGGGCGCGGTCGTTCCTCCGCACTGACGGCCCCACCGACACGCTGGCGATGCTGACCGCGATGAACCACCGCATCCGGCGGCAGTTCACCTACCAGGTCCGGCAGGAGGCCGGCATCCAGCCTCCCGCCACGACGCTGCGCCTGGGCACCGGCACCTGCCGGGACTTCGCGGTGCTGATGATGGAGGCGGTCCGCTGCCTCGGCCTCGCGGCGCGCTTCGTCAGCGGCTACATCTACGTGCCCACCCGTGACCGGCCCGGCGCGCCCGAGCATCACGGCGGCGGCAACACCCACGCCTGGCTGCAGGTCTACCTGCCCGGCGCCGGCTGGGTCGAGTTCGATCCGACCAACGACATCGTCGGCAACCGCGACCTGATCCGCGTCGCCGTGGTGCGCGACCCCCAGCACGCGGTCCCGCTGTCCGGCAGTTGGACCGGGGCGGCCGCGGACTGCCTGGGCATGGAGGTCAGCATCAAGGTGACCTCCGACGGCGGCGCCCGGCCATGACCTTCCAGACGACCCCCGCGAGGTTCCCATGATCCGTATCCAGGCCGGTTTCACCATCACCTACGACTGCCCGCAGCCGGTGCCGATGCTGCTGCTGCTCAGCGTGCACCCGTCCCGCGAGGCGGACCTGCTGACGCCCCAGGTGATCACGTTCGAGCCGCAGATCGAGGTCCGCCGCTACAACGACGACTTCGGCAACATCTGTCACCGGATCGTGGCGCCGAAGGGTCCGCTGGTGATCTCGACGCTGTTCGAGGTGCAGGACCAGGGCCTGCCCGACCCCACCGTCCCGGAGGCGAAGCAGATGCCCATCGACGCGCTGCCGTCGGGCACCCTCGTCTACCTGCTGGGCAGCCGCTACTGCGACACCGACCTGCTGCACGAGACCGCCTGGTCGCTGTTCGGCGCGACCGAGCCGGGCTGGGCGCGGGTGCAGGCGATCTGCGACTTCGCCAACGACCGCATCGCCTTCGGCTACGAGCATGCCCGGCCCGACAAGACCGCGCGCAACGCCTATGACGAGCGCCGGGGCGTGTGCCGCGACTTCGCTCATCTGGCGGTGACGCTGTGCCGCTGCATGAACATCCCCGCCCGCTACTGCACGGGCTACCTCGGCGACATCCGGGTGCCGCCGCTCGAAGGGCCGATGGACTTCTCGGCGTGGTTCGAGGTTTTCCTGGAGGGGCCCGAGGGTGGGCGCTGGTACACCTTCGACGCGCGCTTCAACACGCCGCGGATCGGCCGCCTGCTGATGGCACGGGGCCGCGACGCCACCGACGTGGCGCTCGTGACCAACTTCGGCCCGGCCTGGCTCACGAAGTTCGACGTCGTGACGCACGAGATCACGGCGTAGCGTCCCGGCCCAGGCGCCCCCGAGTCAGGCGCCGAGCAGCGGCCCGGACCGGGCCGCCTCGGTGCCTGCAATCTTCGCGACGCTGCGGCCGGCCGCGACGAAGCGCACGGACTCCTGGGCGAACAGCACCCCGGCATAGCGGGCGTGCAGCGGCGACGCTGCGCCGGAAACGGGATCGACGACCTCCGCCACCAGGTCGCCCGGCGCGATGCCGTCCCCCACCGCCCGGTGCAGCACCAGGACGCCCGGCATGGGCGCGAACAGCAGCTCGACATCCGCAAGCCGTGTCGGCACGCAGCGCGCCGGCGGCAGGACAGGGG
>CAHJXG010000426.1 GCA_903644035.1 Rhodospirillales bacterium | reverse complement strand
CTATGTCCCGCCAGCCGAGGCTGAAGCCAGCCACTACGCCGCGCTTGAGGACACGCCGGTCGCCGCGTAACACACACTAAATCGCCTCCGGGAAACCCGGAGCGGTTCAGACCCATCACGCCCATCGCCTGACCGATGCTGGCCCACTGGCTAGTGCCCGTAATTGGCACACGCACGCGGAGCTGCTGCGCGATGGCGCCGAGGCGTCCGTGCTCACCACGGGACAGCGCACGGTGCTGCTGCGCGACGCCGAGACCGCCGAGCGCCAGGCTCGCCGGCGGCTCCGCGCCATGCGGGCACGCAGCCGTGGTCCGCGAACCTGGTCGCGTGGCCGCTCGATAATAGACATGCAACTGAAGATGATAGCGACAAAGGCGCAAAGCGGCACGGGAAGGTAGCGTCGAAGGGTTGCCGAGCGCTACGATCAACGACGTGAACTCGAAGCGATACATACGAGCATCGGAAGTCGGTAGTTTCCTTTACTGCAACCGTGCTTGGCGTCTTGGCAGGCGCGGGGCCACCTCCACGCTTGAGGTGGAGCGAGCCCAGGGAACTGCGTTCCATCGTAGTCACGGGATGGGCGTGAATGCGGCGAAAAGCCGGGAGCAGACGGCCCGATGGCTTCTTGTCGCCGCTGTCATGCTGCTCGCCCTCGCTCTCCTGTGGTCGCTGCGCTGATGGTTCTGCTGCTTTGCCTGTTGGCGGCTACGGCGATCCTGCTTGCGCTCCAACTGCGGCGAAAAGTGCGAGGAACCGGGCTCCCTCAAGGCGACGTCGTCTACAACGACACCGACGAAGTAAGTTGCGACGAGACGCTGGTGTCGCACACCTATCAACTCGTCGGCCGCCCGGATTACATCGTCAAGACCGATGCAGGCCCGGTGCCTGTCGAGTTGAAATCCAGATCCTGCGGTGAGCGCGGTCCGTATGAAGGCGAGAAAGCCCAGCTATTTGCCTACTGCCTGCTTGTGGAGGAAGCGTGGGGAACTTCCGTGAAGTCTGGCATCATCAAGTTTCGTGATCGCGAATGGAACGTGCCGTTCGGCGATCAGGAGCGTCGCTGGATCATCGGGACGCTCGATAGGATGCGACGGGCAGAGGGCCAACGCGACGTTCCCCGCGACCACAAACAGGCTGCCCGATGCCGCCGCTGCGGATACCGTGCCCCCGAGGTTTGCGGACAGGCGTTGGTTTGATGCGAGATGCAAGCGGCCCTGGCTGGCGCGAGGCGCTGCGTGAACCCGGCGGCCCGACAGACGACGACAATGACTTGCCGGGTTGGCGCGGTCACGACCCTCTATACGCCATCATGTGATTCACCGCTTCCACCTCAGTGCCGATGAAGGTGTGGCCCTTGTCATTCTCGACAGCGACATACTCGCCGCTCAGCAAGGCCGCGCTCAGGTACGCCAACGCCTGCTTGGCTGCGTCCTCATCGCCCGGGCCGTGCTCGGCGCGCAACTGCCGGACCACCGCGGCCGGTTCCAGGCGCATCCATGGCATCGTCGGTCTCCCTTGCTGGCCGGCTGTCTCGGCAGGCCGCCCAGACCAATCTCACAGCACGCCGGCCATGGAAACGTGGTGCCGCGGCGCGGGCGGGAAACCCCTGTGGGTCTCCGCCCGTCCTCGATCAGGCCGGCTCGTCTTGGCGCTCGCGGGCCTTCATCGGCCTGTCTGGCAGCCAGTCGCCGTTGTCCTCGCCCGTGCGCTGCCATGGCGTGCCGTGCTCGTGGAAGTCGAGCGCCGCCTGCGCCCCCAGCGCCATGTCCGTCGCCGCCCGCGCGGCCAGCGCCTGCTGCGTCCACACCGTGCGGGTGCGCCGCACCTGCTCATGCAGCTTGTCCGCAAACGCCTCGGCGCCCGACGTCCTGGCCGCCCGCAGCATGGTCTCCGCCTTCTCGGCCGCCGCCTCGGCATCGCGGTAGGCCCAGCACAGCGCATGCGCCTGCTCGACCTGCGTGGCGACCAGCCCCCGCAGGTGTGCCAGCGCCGCCTCCCGGCCCATGCCGAACTCCAGCGCTTCCAGCAAGCGGGTGAACGCCTCGACCGCCTCCGCCATCGTGTCGGGCGCCCGCTCGTCACCGGAGCGTTCATCCGCCATCGCCGCAGCGAGGTCCTCGCGCGGCGCCAGCTCCCGGAGGCTCAGCAGCGTCGGCTTGGCCCGCCGTTCGGTCGGGAAGCGCACGACGCCGCCGGTCCCGGGGATCAGATCGAACTCCATGGCACACCTCCTGATGTTGGCCCCGTTCTAGCGGGCAAACCCCAGGCTGTCAAATGTAAGTTATTGTAATTGCTAATCTATTTGCGCCGGCATGTCTGGAAGCGCGGCTTTGCCGTCCTGTCTCGCGATGGCGGGCGAGGTGGAGCGCTCCGGAAAGCGCCAGGCCGTGGGAGGTCCCATGAGACCATAGCCCGCAGGCCGGCCCGGCGCCGGAGGCCGGCGTCGACCGGCAATCACGGCCCACCCAGCACCCGGCCCGCTTCCGTCAGCCATTCCGTTGCCCGCACCTCGCCCTGCGGCGCCCACGCCTCGCCACGACGCGCCAGCTCCACCGCACGCCCTACCCCGCGGGCTGCCTGGCACCGGCCGTGCGCCTCGATCAGGCACGCCGCCGCCTCCCGCAGCCGACACTCCGCTGCCCGCTCCAGCGGCTCCATCCAATCGCCGCCCATCGCACGCGCCTGCTCCACCGCTGACCACGTCTCCTGCAAGCGGTTCGCCGCTTCGCGCGCACGCCGGCACGCTTCGGCCGCCGCCGCCACGACAGGCCGCAGCAGCCCGTCCAGCGCCTGAAGCCGCTCGTCCCGCCCCAATGGAAGGACCTGCTCGGCGATGTGCCGCGCCGTCTCCTCGTCCGCGCGATCGAACAGGCCGGCCGGCGGCAGGTCCAGCCCGAGAGCCCCCGCCACCTGCGCCACCTCCCGCGGGTCCGGCTCCAGCCTGTCCAGCAGCTCGACCGAGGCCGCCACACGCCGCTCGACCGGGAACCGGATGACGTTCGTCGCCTGCGCCAAGTCCTGTTCGAACATCCGATTCACCTTCTCCTGTCAGACCAAAACCTAAGCTGGGTCTGTACAGCGCCGCAAGGCCGGCAACTTGTGTGAAGCTGGGACAGGCCCGGTTCAACCGCCTGTTTGAAGCCCCAATGCCGCGCGACGCGCTGGTCAGCCAGGACGCTGCACCGACCATGCGGGCTGGGCAGGCTGCCATGGTGGACCAGCCGGTGAGGCCGAAAGACTGGGCGTTCCCCTTCGGGGCCGGGCTCTAGTCCGCCCAAGGGGGCGGACCCGAACCCCCTTCGGGGTTTCGTCCCTTCGGGTAACAATCCCTAACGCAAGCAAGTAAAGCAACAGAAAAACAGGAGGCCTCAGCGCCTGGGTGTCTGTTCCCCGGTCTCGCCCCGTCGTGATCGAGGCCCACCAGGCGGACAGGGCCGGGCCAACCCCGCTCCTGCGGAGCGCCGCTTCGCGGCTCCGGCCCGCCCGCTTCGGCAAGGCAGGGCCGCGCCCGTCGCAGG
>CAHJXG010000425.1 GCA_903644035.1 Rhodospirillales bacterium | reverse complement strand
GAGATCGGGTTCGGCGGCGGCGAGCACGCGCAGGCCCTGGCCGAGGCCCACCCGCACGCCGGCCTGATCGCCAGCGAGGTGTTCGAGAACGGCCTGTGTTCCCTGCTGTCCCGCCTGGTGCCGGAAGGTGCGGAGGCCACGGCGCCGCTGCCGGCCAACCTCCGCGTCTGGGACCAGGACGCGCGCCTGCTGCTGCGGGCATTGCCCGACGCCTGCCTGAGCCGCGCCTTCCTGATGTTCCCGGACCCCTGGCCCAAGGCGCGCCACACCAAGCGCCGTTTCGTCCACCCGGCGCAGACTGCGCTCCTGGCCCGGGTGCTGGAACCCGGCGGCGTCTGGCGCGTGGCGTCCGACGATCCGACTTACCAGTCCTGGGTGGCCGAGGTCATGGCGGCGCAGGACCTGTTCGAGGCCGCAGCGCCCGCCGCCGTGCGCCCGGAAGGCTGGCCGCCCACCCGCTACGAGGCCAAGGCGCTGCGGGCCGGACGCACGCCGCTCTATTGGTCGTTTGTCCGCAACGCGGTCGCAGCCCCGGCCTTCGACTTGATGCCACTTGCGTGAGGCATGGGGCTGAACTATGTGTAGGCGACACAAGAAACCTTCCGTCGACTTCGGGGGTGGCCTTTACGGGCCGCCTTTTTTCGTTTCTGGACCCCTTGATGACACGCCCTGCCGCCGGCGACGAGCCGAACCATTCCGGACTGGAAGCCAGGATTGCCGGCATGATCACGCCGCAGCTGTCGCATCTCGGCTATGAGCTTGTGCGGGTTGCCGTGCTCGGCCGGGAACGCCCGACCATCCAGGTGATGGCGGACCGGGCCGATGGCTCGCAGATCAGCGTTGCTGATTGCGAGCGCATCACCCATGCCGTCGGCGCCGTGCTGGATGTGGAGGACCCCCTCCCCGGCATGTGGACCCTGGAGGTCAGCTCGGCCGGGATCGACCGGCCGCTGACCCGGGTGAAGGACTGGGTCCGGTTTGCCGGGCACCAGGCGCGGGTCGAGATGCTGATGCCGCATGAGGGCCGCCGCCGCTTCACCGGCATCGTCCTCGGCGCGGATGAGGCCCATGCCCGGCTGCGCCTGGATGACGGGACCGACGTGGCGCTGCCGATGGGCGACGTGCGGCGGGCCAAGCTGCTGTTGACCGACGCGCTGATCGCCGCCACCACCCCGGCCCGGACCGACGCGGACGACCCCACCCGGCCCGATGCGGCCGGTCCGCTGGCGCATTAGGAGAGCACCCATGGACACCTCCGTCTCCCGCCCTGAACTCCTGCTGGTGGCCGATGCGGTCGCGCGGGAAAAGATGATCGAGCGGGACGAGGTGCTGGAGGCGATGGAGCAGGCCATCCAGAAGGCCGGCCGCGCCAAGTACGGGCACGAGAAGGACATCCGCGCCACCATCGACAAGAAGACCGGCGACGTGCGCCTGTCGCGCTGGACCGAGGCGGTGGAGACCGTGGAGAACGAGGAGACCCAGATCCCGATCCACATCGCCCGCAAGTTTCAGCCCGACATCCAGCTCGGCCAGCATCTGATCGACCCGCTGCCGCCCATCGACTTCGGCCGCATCGCCGCGCAGACTGCCAAGCAGGTCATCGTGCAGCGGGTGCGCGAGTACGAGCGCAAGAAGCAGTATGACGAGTTCAAGGACCGCGTCGGCGAGATCATCAACGGCGTGGTGAAGCGCACCGAGTACGGCAACATGATGGTGGAGCTGGGCCGCGCCGAGGCGCTGCTGCGCCGCGACGAGCTGATCCCGCGCGAGAGCTTCCGGAACGGCGACCGCGTGCGCGCCTACATCTACGACGTGCGGGAGGAGCCGCGCGGCCCGCAGATCTTCCTGTCCCGCACCCATCCGGCGTTCCTCGCCAAGCTGTTCGCCCAGGAGGTTCCGGAGATCTACGACGGGATCATCGAGATCAAGGCCGTGGCGCGCGACCCCGGCAGCCGCGCCAAGATGGCGGTGATCAGCCGCGACCAGAGCATCGACCCCGTCGGCGCCTGCGTCGGCATGCGCGGCAGCCGGGTGCAGGCGGTGGTGCAGGAGCTGCAGGGCGAGAAGATCGACATCATTCCCTGGTCGTCGCAGCACGCGACCTTCGTGGTGAACGCGCTGGCGCCGGCCGAGGTGACCAAGGTCGTGATGGACGAGGAAGCCGGCCGGGTCGAGGTGGTGGTGCCGGACGAGCAGCTTTCGCTCGCCATCGGCCGCCGCGGCCAGAACGTGCGGCTTGCCAGCCAGCTGACCCGGTGGGACATCGACATCCTGACCGAGGCCGAGGAGAGCGAGCGCCGGCAGGAGGAGTACCGCCGCCGCACCGGCCTGTTCGTCGAGGCGCTGGACGTGGACGACGTGATCGCCGGCCTCCTGGTCACCGAGGGCTTCAACACCATTGAGGAGCTGGCCTACGTGGCGCCGGAGGAGCTGGCCGACATCGAGGGCTTCGATGAGAGCGTGGCCGACGAGCTGATCCGCCGCGGCCAGGCGTTCCTCGACCGGCGCGACAACGAGCTGACGGAGAAGCGGGTGGCGCTCGGCGTCACCGACGACGTCGCCTCGATCGACGTGCTGACCCCCGCCATGCTGGTGGCGCTGGGCGAGAAGGGCGTGAAGACGCTCGACGACCTGGCGGACCTCGCGTCGGACGAGCTGGTGGAGATCATCGGCTCCGCCATGGACGAGGGCACCGCCAACGAGGTCATCATGGCCGCCCGCGCCCATTGGTTCGACGGCGAGGACGCGGCCCCGGATGGCGGCGCGGTCGGTGGGGAGGCTTCCCACGCCTGACGACCCTGCTACCGCCCCTGACGAGGATGAGCCGGAGACAGGGCCGCTGCGTCGCTGCGCCGTTACCCGGGAACGGGACTACCGCGGCCGGATGATCCGCTTCGTCGTCTCGCCCGACCGGATCGTGGTTCCAGACCTGGTTGCAAAGCTGCCCGGCCGGGGAATCTGGTTGAGCGCGCGCCGGGATGTGTTAGAAACCGCTCGCACCCGAGGCGCATTTGCTCGGGCTGCGCGGGGACCTGTCGCCGTGCCGGCCGATCTGGTCGAAATGGTGCAGTCCGGCCTGGCCCGGCGGATCACTGAGCTCTTGGGCCTGACCCGGCGCGCGGGGCAGGCTGTGTGCGGATTCCAGAAGGCGCGCGAGTGGCTGCTGGCGGGGCGGGCAGGCCTGGTCATCCAGGCCGCAGATGGGAGCCAGGACGAGCGGATGCGCTTCCTGAGCGGGATGAGGGATGTGCCGGTCGCAATGCCGCTGTCCGGGTTGGCCCTGGGCGCGATCTTCGGTCGCGACTATGTAGTGCATGTCGTGGTGGCGCAGGGCCGGCTGGCCGAGGCGCTGAACATTGAGACACACCGCCTGTCCGGCATCGCCGGGCAGGACGGATTGATTGAACGGGCGGATGCATGAGCGACACCAACGATCAGGACGCGGCCAAGGGCCGGCTTTCTCTCCGGCCCGCCGGCCGGCTGGAGCTTGGCCGCACCGTGGATGCCGGGTCCGTACGACAGAGCTTCAGCCACGGCCGGTCCAAGGTCGTACAGGTCGAGGTCCGCAAAAAGCGCGTCGGCGCGCCGCCCCCTCCCCCCAGCG
>CAHJXG010000424.1 GCA_903644035.1 Rhodospirillales bacterium | reverse complement strand
GCCGCCATGCTGGGCCTGCCCTACGCCTTCGCCTCGCACTTCGCGCCCGAGGCGCTGCACCAGGCGCTGGACATCTACCGCGCGCGCTTCGAACCCGGCCAGATCGAGCGCCCGCACGCGATGGTCGGCGTGAACGTCATCGCCGCCGACACGGACGCGGAGGCGCGGCGCCTGTTCACCTCGGCGCAGCAGAGCTTCGTCAACATGTTCCGCGGCACCCGCGGCAAGCTGCTGCCGCCCATCGACGACATCGAGGCGTATTGGTCGCCCGCCGAGAAGGCGCAGGCCGGCGCCATGCTGCGCTGCTCCATCGTGGGCGGGCCGGAGACGGTGCGGCGCGGCCTGGCGCAGTTCCTGGAGCAGACCGGCGCGGACGAGCTCATGGTCGCCTCGGCCATCTGGGACCATGCGGCGCGCAAGCGGTCCTATGCCGTCCTGGCGGAGGCTCATGCCGCGCTGCCGCTCGACCGCGTCGCCGCATGACCGAGGGTCCCGGCGCGGGCGCGCCGACCAAGCTCACGACGACGAAGCAGCGCTGGGCGCAGGAGGGCCGGTTCCTGACCGGCCACACGGCGCGGCCGGAGGCGGAGCGGCTGCCGCCGGGCCAGCATGTGGTGACGGATTGGCCGGTGCTGGACCTGGGCATGCACCCGGACATCCCGGCCTCGCGCTGGCGCCTGGAGGTGTTCGGCGCGGTCGGGCAGCCGATCCTTTGGGATTGGGCCGGCTTCCAGGCGCTGCCGCAGACGCGCGCCGTGTCCGACATCCACTGCGTCACCACCTGGTCGCGCTACGACAACGCATGGGACGGCGTGCTGACCCGTGACCTGCTGCGGGCCGTCGCCCCCCGGCCGGATGCCCGGCACGTCGTGCTGCAGAGCTATGACGGCTACACCACGAACCTGCCGCTCGAGGACTTCGCAGCGGAGGGCGCGCTGCTCGCCCATTCCTGGCAGGGCGCGCCGCTCGCGCAGGTCCATGGCGGGCCGTTGCGGCTGGTGGTGCCGCACCTGTATTTCTGGAAGAGCGCCAAGTGGCTGCAGCGCATCGAGTTCCGGACCGACGACCGGCCGGGCTTCTGGGAGGTGCGCGGCTACCACAACCGCGGCGACCCGTGGGCCGAGCAGCGCTACTCCGAGGAGTAGCCTTCGCCTGGCTGACGTCGCGTTGGTGGGGCGCGGCGGTCGGCCCCAACATCGGTAAACCGCCATGCCGGGCTTGCATCCGGCATGGCGGCCAGCAACGGTGGGCGTGCCTGGGGCCGTGAGGCGTTCAGGTCGCGGCGTTGGCCGACTTGGGCTTCTTCTTGGTCGCAGAGCTTGTGGCGCTGAGCGTCTTGGCAGCGGCGCTGCGGGCCGCCGGCGTCTTGGCGGTCTTCATGGTCTTGGCGGCGGCGCTCTTGTCCGGCGCGGCAGCCTTGGGCGCGGTGGCCTTCTTTGCTGCGGGCTTTGCTGCGGCGGTCTTCGCTGCTGCCGGCTTGGCCGCCTTGGCGGGGGCGGCCTTCGCTTTGGCGGGGGCACGGACGGCCATGGCCTGCGCCCGCGGGCGCTTCGTCGTCTTGTCGTCGTTCATCAGGGATCCCTTCCTTGACGGGGTTGCATGACGCACGTCGCGGGGCACGGCGAGCCGCGGCGCGATGCCGAGGGAATCGTTAACGTACCGACCGGATTTACGTCACGCGGCGCTGGGGCCTATGTCAATGAAAACCAGCATTCCCTACAAATTTCGACACAAATTTCTGGCCCCGAGGCAACCACCATGCACCCGGCCCGAGGGGTCGCGCCTCGCCGGTCATGTTGGCGCGACGCCGCCAGGCCCGGCTCAGCGCTGGGAAAGCGGCACGAACGCCAGGTTTTCCGGACCGGTGTAGTTCGCGGCCGGCCGGATGATCTTGTTGTCCACCCGCTGCTCGATGACATGCGCCGCCCAGCCGCTGGTGCGCGAGATCACGAACAGCGGCGTGAACATCGCGGTCGGCACGCCCATTTGGTGGTAGGACACGGCGCTGAACCAATCGAGGTTCGCGAACATGCGCTTGGTGTCCGCCATCACCGCCTCGATCCGCTCGGCGACCTCGAAGCGCGTCATGCCGCCGGACGCCTGGCTCAGCCGCCGGGCAACCTCCTTGATGACGACGTTGCGGGGATCGGCGGTGGTGTAGACCGGGTGGCCGAAGCCGATCACCACCTCCTTGGCCGCGACCCGCGCCCGGATGTCGGCCTCCGCCGCCTCCGCTGAGGCGTAGCGCTGCTGGATGTCGAGCGCGGCCTCGTTGGCGCCGCCGTGCTTCGGGCCGCGCAGGGCGCCGATGCCGGCGGTGATGGCGGAGTACATGTCCGACCCGGTGCCGGCGACCACGCGGGCGGTGAAGGTGCTCGCGTTGAACTCGTGCTCCGCATACAGGATCAGCGAGGTGTGCATCGCCCGTTCCCATTCGGGGCCACAGGCCCTGCCGTGCAGCAGATGCAGGAAATGCGCGCCGATGCTGTCGTCGTCGGTCTCGACCTCGATGCGGCGGCCGTTCTGCGTCCAGTGGTGCCAGTACAGCAGCATGGAGCCGAGGCTTGCCATCAGCCGGTCGGCGATGTCGCGGGCGCCGGGCTGGTTGTGGTCCTCCTTCTCCGGGAGCGTGCAGCCGAGCGCGCTTGCGGCCGTGCGCATCACGTCCATCGGGTGGGTGGCGGCCGGCAGCGCCTCCAGCACCAGGCGCACGCTGGCGGGGATGCCGCGGAGCGCCTTGAGCTTGGTCTTGTAGGCGCGAAGCTCCGCCGTGTTGGGCAGCCAGCCATAGACCAGCAGGTGGGCGATCTCCTCGAACTCGCTGGTTTCCGCCACGTCGAGGATGTCGTAGCCGCGGTAGTGCAGGTCGTTGCCCGTGCGGCCCACGGTGCACAGCGCGGTGTTGCCCGCGATGACGCCCGACAGGGCGACGGACTTCTTCGGCTTCGGTGCGGCTGACGCTTCGGACATCTCGTTCGCCTTCCTAAAAGATGCCAGGCTTGCCGGTCCGCACGGTGCCGTCAGGCATCGCGACGTGCAGGCGGTGCAGCGCCCCGGCGGGCAGGCCCGGCAGCTCCTCGCAGGCTTGCAGGAAGCGGTCGGCCTCCGCGGGCGCGACCAGCCCCTCGGTCATGACGCGGAACTTGTTCACGTAATCCGGGCGCGTCCAGGGCGTGGCGCCGTTCGGGTGCGCGTTGGCGACCGCCATCTCGTCGGCGATCACGCTGCCGTCCTGCATCCGCAGCTCGATGCGCCCGCCGAAGGCCAGGTCCTCGTGGCGGCGCGCGTGGTAGCGCTCGGTCCATTTCGGGTCCTCGACGGTGCGGACCTTGTGCCACAGCGCCACGGTGTCCGGCCGCTGCGCCCGCTCCGGCGCGTAGGAATGGACGTGGTGCCAGGCGCCGTCCTGGAGGGCCACCGCGACGATGTACATGATCGAATGGTCGAGCGTCTCGCGGGAGGCAAACGGGTCCATCTTCTGCGGGTCGTTCGCCCCGGTGCCGATGACGTAGTGCGTGTGGTGGCTGGTCTCGATCACCACCTCCTTGACCGCATCCCAGTCCGTGACCCGCTTTCCCATGCGGAAGGCGAGGTCGATCAGCGCCTGGCTCTGGTACTCCGCCGAGTGCTGCTTGGTGTAGCTGTCCATGATGGCGCGCTTGGCCTCGCCGGGGCCAGGCAGCGGGACCTGGTAGTGCGCCTCCGGGCCGCCCAGCATCCAGGCGATGACGCTGTCCTCGCCCTCGTAGATCGGGGAGGGCCCGCCCTCCCCGCGCATCGCCCGGTCCACCGCCTCGATCGCCAGCTTCCCGGCATGGGCGGGAGCATAGGCCTTCCAGGAGCTGATCTCGCCCTTGCGGCTCTGCCTTGTGGTGAAGCTCACGTGCACCGCCTGCTGGACGGCCTGGTAGATGGTGGCCGTGTCCAGTCCCAGGAGCGTGCCGATGCCGGCGGCCTGGGCAGGGCAGAGGTGGGCGATGTGGTCGATCTTGTGCTCGTGCAGGCAGATGGCGCGCACCAGGTCGATCTGGACCTCATAGCCGGTGGCCAGCCCGCGCAGCAGCTCGGCGCCGGACTTCCCCAGGGTTTGCGCCACCGCCAGGATCGGCGGGATGTTGTCGCCGGGATGGCTGTAATCGGCCGCCAGGAACGTGTCGTGCATGTCCAGCTCACGGACGGCGGTGCCGTTGGCCCAGGCCGCCCATTCCGGGCTGACGCGCACGCCGTCGCCCATCCCGAACACCGTGGCGCCGCCAGGCCGCGCGTGGCCCAGCGCCATGTCGCGGGCGCTGGTGCAGGAATGGCGGTTGACGCTGGCGATCGCGACCGCGGCGTTGTCGATGACCCGGTTCACGATCATCTCGGCCGTCTCCCCCGGCACGGCGACCGGGTCGGCGGCGGTGGCGGCGATCTTCCACGCCAACTGGTCCTCCCGCGCCAGCTTCGACTTCGAGGGATGGACGCGGACATCGTGCGTCTGCATGGGCGGGTTCCTGGAAAGCTCGGTGGGGCTGGGCGCTGCTGGGATGCGGTCATAATGTCGCCGGGCCGGCTCGGCAACACGCCGCCCGACGTTCCGCGCTGTCCGGACGATGGGGCGCGGTCCAGCCCAGCGCAGGGCATCGGGTTGATCCCGGGCGTGCTTGACATAATCTCACCCTTGACCCGGCGTATGACTGGATCAAGCTTGCACGCTTCACTCCGGCACATGAGGCCTGTCGTGCCCGATCAGACCCCTCCCATTCGCTGGCAGCCGGATCGCACCCCATCCGCACCGCCCTGGCCCGTGCCGCCCCTGCTCACCGCCATGCGGCGCGGCCTGATGGGCCGCTGCCCGGCGTGCGGGCAGACCCATTGCTTCAACGGCTACCTGAGCGTGGTGCCGGCCTGCGTGGCCTGCGGCGCGCCGCTGGGCAAGTTCCGGGCCGACGACGCGCCGCCCTACTTCACGATCTTCATCGTGGGTCACATTATCGTGGGTCTCATGCTCTGGGTCGACGGCGCCTACAAGCCGGACCTCTGGGTGCAGGCCGCGATCTGGCTGCCGGTCAGCCTGGTCATGACGTTCCTGTTCCTGCGGCCGGTCAAAGGGGCGACGCTTGGGCTGATGCTGAAGCTGGGCATGGCCAAATCGGACGACGAGTGACCGAGGACACGGCAGCGGTTCACGCCAAGGGGCTTGATCGCGTCGTCCTGGCGGGAGAGGCGCTGACCCGGCTCAACCCCCTGCTGGACGCCGACCGGGCGCAGGCGGTCGCCGACCTTGAGTTCGAGAACCAGTTTGCGCTGTGCGGCACGTCCGAACGGGCGGCGCCGCCGGGCCCGTACGTGCTGCACCTCTCCGTGCAGGAGGGGCGGCTGGTGTTCGACGTGCGGGACGCCGCGGATGCGCCGCTGCAGATGCTGGTGCTGGCGCTCGGCCCGTTCCGCGGGCTGATCAAGGACTACCAGCTTCTGGTGGACAGCCACATGATGGCGGTGGAGGAAGGCCGGGAGCAGCGCATCCAGGCCATCGACATGGGGCGCCGCGGCCTGCACAACGAAGGGGCGGCGCTGCTGCGGGAGCGGCTGGAGAACAAGGCCCGCATCGACCACGAGACGGCCCGGCGGCTGTTCACCCTGGTCTGCGTCCTGCACCAACGTATCTAGAGGCGCATATGAAGATCGACGGCACTCCCTACCGCGCGGTCTGGGTGGACGAGGGCGACCGCTGGTCCGTCCGCGTCATCGACCAGACCAAGCTGCCATGGTCCCTGGACTTCCTGCGCCTCGCGACGCTGCGGCAGGCCGCCCATGCCATCACGAGCATGCAGATCCGTGGGGCGCCGCTGATCGGGGTGGTCGCGGCCTATGGCCTGGCGCTGGCCCTGCGCGACGACCCCAGCACCGACGCTATGGAGCGGGCGGCGGCGCAGCTTGCGGGCACGCGGCCCACGGCGATCAACCTGCGCTGGGCGCTCGACCGCATGTTGACCCGGCTGCGCAACACGCTCGCCGGGCAGCGCGTCGCCGCCGCCTATGCCGAGGCCGCCGCCATCGCCGAGGAAGACGTGGAGCAGAACGCCGCCATCGGACGGCACGGTCTGCCGCTGATCCAGCAGGCGGCGGAGGCGAAGGCCGGGGCGGAGGGCACAACGCCGGGCCAGCCGGTCAACATCCTGACGCACTGCAACGCGGGCTGGCTCGCGACGGTCGATTGGGGCACGGCGCTGGCGCCCATCTACATGGCGCACGATGCCGGCGTGCCGGTGCACGTCTGGGTGGACGAGACCCGGCCGCGCAACCAGGGTGCCGCGCTGACCGCCTGGGAACTCGGCAGGCACGGCGTGCCGCACACGGTGATCTCCGACAATGCCGGCGGGCACCTGATGCAGCATGGGCGGGTGGACCTGGCCATCGTGGGCGCCGACCGGGTCACGCGGACGGGCGACGCCGCCAACAAGATCGGCACCTATCTGAAGGCGCTGGCGGCCCACGACAACAAGGTGCCGTTCTGGGTGGCGGTGCCGTCGAGCACCATCGACTGGACGGTCTCGGACGGCGTGCGCGACATCCCCATCGAGGAGCGCGACGCGACGGAGGTCACGACCGTGACCGGGCGCGGGACGGACGGACAGCTCGCCACGGTCCGCGTCACGCCGACCAGCAGCCCGGCCGCGAACCCGGCCTTCGACGTGACCCCCGCCCGCCTGCTGACCGGGCTGATTACCGAGCGCGGACGGTGCGAGGCGACGGCAGAAAGCCTGCAGGCGATGTTCCGGGACCGCGCGTGACGGCCTGAGCCCCGCGCCGCGCCTGCGATAATCCATTCAGTTGAAATAATTGCGTAATCGTGTCATTAGGCCGCGTATGCTTCTGCGCGGCTTGTCGCTTCTGCTCGTGCTGGCCGCCTGCGCGACGCGCCCTGTGCCGCCCGTGGCGGGCACTGCGTCGCCTGCGATGCCGCTGGCGTCGCTTGACCAGCACGTCGCCGACTTCGCCAAGCGCCCGTTCGAGCCGTTCTCCCGCGCGAACGCCATCGGCATCACGCTGCGGGAATGGCGCGGGTTCGGCGCCCTGGTGGACGACACCCCGCCGGATGAGGACCACCCCCTGCCCCGCAACCTGCGTCCGGACAAGCAGCCGGGCCTCTGGCAGCGCGTCGGCGAGTATTGGTGGCTTGGCCAGGACGCCGGGTCGCGGGAGAGCGGGTGGACGAGCAAATACGACGAGGATGGCCAGCTCTACCAAGGCGACGCCCCGGCGTGGTCGGCGGCGTTCGTGTCCTATGTCATGCGCTCCGCCGGGGCGGGACGGCGGTTTCCCTACTCGCCGCTTCATGCCGACTACATCAACGCCGCCGTGCAGGGCACCGGGGCGCTGCGGGCGGAGCGGCCCGAGGCCTATGCCCCGCAGCCCGGTGACCTGATCTGCGTCAGCCGGGGCAGAGTGCGGCGCATGAGGTTCGAGGATCTCTCGGGCGCGCGGTTCTTCGGGCATTGCGACATCGTGGCGATGGCGGCGCCCGGCCAGCTCACGACGGTCGGGGGCAACATCGGCGGCGGCGTCACGATGAAGCACGTGCCGACGACGGCGGCCGGGATGCTGTCCGACGCGGACGGGCGCGTGGCCGACCCGCGCTACGACTGGTTCGTCGTGGTGCGCGTGCTGTACGACGAGTAGCCGCTACCGTTGCCGCCAGGGCAGCGACTCGGCCTTCCAGCCGGCGACCGTCCCGCGGTGGCCGTCCTCGTCTGGCGGCCCTTCAAAGCCGTCCGTGATGTTGTAGGCGTGGGGAAAGCCGGCCCCCTGCGCCGCCTGCGCGGCGGCGAGGCTGCGCACGCCGCTCCGGCACAGGAAGTAGATCTTGTGCGACGGCGTCAGCCCGGCCTGCTTCAGCTGATCGACGAAGCCCGTGTTGACCTGCATTGACGGAAAGAGCTGCCAGGGGATCAGCACCGGCTGCTTGTCGGCCGCCGCGAGGTCGGGCAGGCCGACATAGGCCCATTCGACATCCGTCCGGACATCGACGACCTGGGCGTCCGGATCGGTGCGGAGCGCGTCCCAGACCTGTGTCGGGCTGACGTTTTCAATCATGCTGCATTCTCCCGTTGCGCCGAAGGTGCCCCAGCGTGCCTGAAAGCACAAACCGCACGGCGTGTCCTCTACCCGGTGACCAGCGCCTCGATCAGCCGCCCGTAGCCGAGCAGGTGGTCCTCCATCCGCAGATGCTGCTCGGCCCAGGCCCGTGCGCCGCGCCGCAGGCGGGCCGCAAGGGCGGTGTCCTCAAGCATCTCCTGGATGCGCCGCGACAGTCCTGCTGGATCGAGGAAGGGCGTGAGCAGGCCGGTCTGCCCGTGGCTCACGAACTCCTGCACCGGCGCCGTGTCGCTGGCGACGAGGGCGCAGCCGATGGCAAGCGCCTCGCGCAGGGACCAGGACGCCACGAAGGGATAGGTGAGATAGACGTGGGCATCTGACCGCTGCAGCAGGCGGACATAGTCGGCATAGTCCATCCGGCCGCAGAAATGCACGCGCTCCGGGTCGATCGACGCGCCGACCTCCCGCAGCATCCGGTCCCGCCAGGTGCTGTCCGGCAGCCGGGCGCCATAGCTCACGCCGTTGCCGCCAACGAGCGCCACGGTCACGTCCGGCCGGGCCTGCAGCAGGGAGGGCAAGGCGCGCATCATGACGTGGAAGCCGCGATACGGTTCGAGGTCGCGGGCGACGTAGGTCACCAGCTTCTCGCCGGGCTGCACGACGAGCTGGTTGTGCTGAAAGGCGGCTTGCGCCGCGTCGGGAGCCGGGCGGCAGATGTCGAGGTTGACGCCCTCCGGCAGGACGTCGATCCGGTCGCGGGCCCAGTCGGGGTAGGTGGACCGCTGGAACCGCGTGGGGGTGATGCCGCGGCCAGGGTTGCCGAGCGCCAGCAGGTTGACGGCGTTCTTGGCGCGGACCCGCGGCAGGGCCTCGACCGGCGTCTGGAACTCCGGGTCGAAGTTTACGTCGAACCCCTCCACATTGTAGTAGAACTCATAGTAGCCGAGCATCGGAACGCCGGGCCATATGTCCCCGAGGTTCAGCATCTCCCCCCAGCCGTGGTGGCCGATGACGACGTCGGGCCGGAAGCCCAGGGCTTTGAGGCTTGCGGCCACCTGCGCGACGCTTTGCGCCCGGGCCGTCGCATGGTCGAATTCCTGCGCGTCGCGGTGGGTGAAGGGGTTGAGTTCACCAGGGCCGCGGTAGGTCGCCTTGCGGACGCCGGGGATGACGTTGGCGTTCTCCTGGGTGATGAACACCAGCTCGTGCTTTGCCGATGCCGCCAGGTGCCGCAAGACGTGCAGGAACTGGCCAGGGAAGTTCTGGTGGACGAACAGGAACCGCAAGGCGGGATGCGCGGGTCAGCGGCGGCGTGTCGTGGCCGGTGTTCGCTTGGCGGCTTTGGGCGGGGCGGCCGGCGCGGGGGTGGGCGGCGCTGCCTTGCGTCCCGGCTTCGCGGCGGTTTTCTTGGCCGTCGGCT
>CAHJXG010000423.1 GCA_903644035.1 Rhodospirillales bacterium | reverse complement strand
GCGTTCGGCACGGCGGCGCTGGCCGACGACGCCTGGCTCGCCGCCACGCGCGCCCGGCTGCAGGCCGACACGGCGCGGCTTGACGCCTTGCTGTCGCAAGCCGGCCTTCAACTTGTGGGCGGCACCCTGCTGTTCCGGCTGGCGCAGCACGCCCGGGCCGCCGCGGTGTTCGACCGCCTCGGGCGGTCCGGCATCCTGGTCCGGCGGTTCGACGCGGAGCCGGGCTGGCTCCGCTTCGGCATCCCCGGCGGCGGATGGGACCGGCTCGCCGCCGCGCTGTCTCCTGGCTGATGCGACGGCCTCTGCAACCCGGCCGGACCCTTGGGCTGGTCCGGCCGGCGCCGGCCCTCAGCGATCCTTCATGCTGGTGATGACCCGGCTCACCATGCCGTAGGCGATGGCCTCCTCCGCGCTCATCCAGTAGTTGCGGTCGGTGTCGCGGGTCACCCGCTCGATCGTCTGCCCGGTCTCCTTGACGATGATCTGGTTGATGCGCTCGCGCATCTTGATGATCTCGCGGGCCTCAATGTCGATGTCGGTGGCCGGGCCGCGCACGCCGCCCATCGGCTGATGCAGCAGGAAGCGCGTGTTGGGCAGGCACAGCCGCCGCTCCTTCGCGCCGGCCAGGAAGATCAGCGCGCCGGCGCTGGCGACCCAGCCGGTGCCGATCACCCGCACCGGGGCGACGCTGTCCACGAAGCGGATCATGTCGTGGATGGTGTCGCCGCTCTCAACGTGTCCGCCGGGCGAGTTCACGTACACGTCGATCGGCTTGTCGGAGTCGCTCGCGAGCGCCAGCAGGCGGCCCGTCACGTCGCGGGCGACCTTGTCGTTGATGGCGCCGAACACCAGCACCTTGCGGGTGTTGAACAGCCGGGTCTCAAGCTCGTTGATCGGCGACGACAGCGTCTTGTTGTCGTCAGGCTCCTTGGTGTCGGGACCCATCGGCTCCGGCACGTCGGGGTCCTCCTCGTCGGCATAAGGGGCGAAGCGGTTGAGTGCTGCCAAGGTAAGCTCCTGCGAAAGGTCGCGCATATATAGTGCGGCCGGCCGCCTCCGACCAATCCCCGGACAGTCGGCCAGGGGCGCTAATCGAGCGCCCGTGCCCGGATGGTGCCCTCGATGTCGCACAGCGCCGCGAGCGTCGCCGAGCGCCCGGTCGGCCGGCGCTCCACGTCCACCATGACGTAGCCCAGGTCGCCCTCGGTCTGCAGCACCTGCGCCGAGACGTTCAGGCCGATCTGGCTGAACACGGCGTTGATCTGGCCGAGCACGCCGGGCACGTTGCGGTGCACGTGCAGGAAGCGCGGCTGGCCCGGGCTGCGCGGCTGCTCCACATGCGGGAAGTTGACGGCCCCGCCGGTCGAGCCGCTGTCGAGGAAATCCAGCAGCTTGTGCGCGACCTCCTCGCCGATGCGCTCCTGCGCCTCCTCGGTCGAGCCGCCGATATGCGGCGTCAGGATCACGTTCGGCAGGCCCTGCAGCGGCGTGGCGAACCGCTCGCCCGCGGATTTCGGCTCGGTCGGGAACACGTCCACCGCTGCGCCGGCCAGGCGCCCGGCGCGGAGCGCCGCCGCCAGCGCGTCGAGGTCCACCACCCGGCCGCGGGAGTTGTTGATGAGATACGCGCCGGGCCGCATGGCGGCGATCTCGTCGGCGCCGATCATGCCGCGGGTCGAAGGCAGGTCGGGCACGTGCAGGCTCACGACATCGCTCTGGCGCAGCAGGTCCGCCAGCGTCGGCACCGACTCCGTGTTGCCGTGACGCAGCTTGTTGGTGCGGTCGTAGTAGATCACCCTCATGCCCATCGCTTCCGCCATGGTCGAGAGCTGGCTGCCGATGTTGCCGTAGCCGACGATGCCCAGCACCTTGCCGCGCACCTCGAAGCTGCCCTGGGCCGACTTGTCCCAGCCGCCCCCATGCGCGTCGGCCGAGCGCGGCGTGATGCGGCGCAGCAGCATGACGATCTCGCCGATGGTGAGTTCCGCGACGCTGCGGGTGTTGCTGAACGGCGCGTTGAACACCGGGATGCCCAGCGCGCGGGCGGCCTGAAGGTCCACCTGGTCGGTGCCGATGCAGAAGCAGCCCACGGCGATCAGCGGCCCGGCGCCCGCGAGCACGGCGCTCGAGAGCTGCGTGCGGCTGCGGATGCCGATGATGTGCGCGCCCCGGACGGCATCGACCAGGGCCGCGCCCTCCAGCGCCTTGGCATGGCGCTGGATGTCGGTGTAGCCGGCGGCGGCGAACAGCCCGGCGGCGCTGGCGCTGATGCCTTCCAGCAGGACGACGCGGGTTTCGGCGCGCCCGAACGGGGCGTCGGGCAGGGTGCGGGGCATCGCAGGGATTCCTTTGTGGCGCGCTCAGTAGGCCGAACCGGCACCTGGCATCAATCGCGGGCTTGCCAAGGCGGTGCGATGCGGGAAGAAGCCCTCATGTCGCCGATCGATCCTGCCCGGCCGTCGCTGCGGGCGCGCCTGGGCGCACTGCGCACCCTGCCGCCGTTCCTGGCGCTGATCTGGCGCACCAGCCCGGCGCTGACCTCGGCCACGCTGGCGCTCCGGCTGGTGCGGGCGCTGCTGCCGGTGGCGGTGCTGTTCCTGGGCAAGCTGATCATCGACGAGGTGCTGCACCTGTCGCAGCGGCCCGGTCACCCGGCCAACGCCGCTGCTTGGGTCGAGAGCGGCCTGCTGCTTCGGCTCGCCTGGCTGATCGGGGCGGAGCTGGGGCTTGCGGTGCTGACCGACGTGCTGGGCCGGGTGGTGTCGCTGGTGGACGCGCTGCTGGCGGAACGGTTCACCAACGCCTCCAGCATCCGGCTGATGCGGCACGCGGCGACGCTCGACCTGGAGGATTTCGAGGACAGCGAGCTGCAGGACAAGCTGGACCGGGCGCGCCGGCAGACCGGGGGGCGCACGACGCTGATCAGCCAGATGTTCGGCCAGGCGCAGGACGTGGTGACGGTGGCGAGCTTCGCCGCCGGGCTTGCGGCCTATGCGCCGTGGCTGATCGCGCTGCTGCTGCTGGCGCTGATCCCCGCCTTCCTGGGCGAGGCGCATTTCAACGCCCAAGGCTACGCGCTGAGCTTCGCCCGCACGGCGGAGCGGCGGGAGCTCGACTACGTCCGCCAGACCGGCGCCAGCACGGAGACGGCGAAGGAGGTCAAGATCTTCGGCCTCAACGACTTCCTGATCGAGCGCTACCGGCAGCTGTCGCTCGCCATGCAGGCGGAGAACCGGCGGCTCGCGGTACGCCGGGCTGGCTGGGGCGGGGCGCTCGCGGCGCTCGGCACCGTCGGCTACTACGTCGCCTACGCCTACCTCGCGTGGCGGACGCTGAGCGGCGGGTTCAGCATCGGCGACCTCACCTTCCTCGCCGGCTCCTTCCTGCGGCTGCGCGGGCTGCTGGAAGGGCTGCTCGCCGGGTTCTCCAGCCTGGCGGGCCAGGCGCTTTACCTGGACGACCTGTTCTCCTTCTTCGAGGTCGAGCCGGAAATCCACTCGCCCGCCGATCCGCGCCCGTTCCCGGCCACGGTCGGCGCCGGCTTCGTGTTCGAGGGCGTCGGCTTCCGCTACCCCGGCGCCGAGCGCTGGGCGGTCCGCAACCTCAGCTTCACCCTGCATCCCGGCGAGACCCTGGCCCTGGTCGGCGAGAACGGCGCCGGCAAGACCACGCTGGTGAAGCTGCTGGCCCGGCTGTACGACCCCGACGAGGGCCGCATCCTGCTGGATGGGCACGACATCCGGGACTACGACCTGGACCGGCTCCGCGGCAGCATGGGCGTGATCTTCCAGGACTTCGTGCGCTACTACATGACGGCCTCCGACAACATCGCGGTCGGCCGCATCGAGGCGCGCGGCGACCGCCCCCGGATCGAGGCCGCCGCCCGCCGCGGCCTGGCCGACGACGTGATCCGCCACCTGCCCCGGCAATACGAGCAGATGATCGGCCGCCGGTTCCGCAGCGGCGTCGAGCTGTCGGGCGGCGAGTGGCAGAAGGTCGCCATCGCCCGCGCCTACATGCGCGACGCCCAGGTGCTGATCCTCGACGAGCCGACAGCGGCGCTCGACGCCCGTTCCGAGTTCGAGGTGTTTCAGCGGTTCAAGGAACTCAGCGCCGGGCGCACCGCGGTGCTGATCTCCCACCGGTTCAGCAGCGTGCGGATGGCGGACCGCATCCTGGTGATGGCCGGCGGCGAGATCGAGGCGTCCGGCACGCATGAGGCGCTGCTGGCGCAGCATGGGCGCTACGCCGAGCTGTTCGAGCTGCAGGCGGCGGGCTACCGCTAGACTGGCGCGGTCCCGCAGGCCGCGAGCAGCCCGCGCAGGTCCTGGATCGCCGGGAACACCTCCTGGTTCAGGTCGCGGCCCTGCCGGTCGTGCGCGGCCTGCTCCATCTCCACGATGGCGCGGTCCTCGGCGAAGATGCGCTCGGTGAAGAACACCAGGAACGGCCAGGCCGCCTCGATCAGGCCGGGGATGCGCGGGCGGCGCACCGACAGCAGGCCGAAGGTGCGGTTGGTGCGCTGCTCGGCGTCGAGCGGCACATAGACGATCCAGAGGTCCATGATCGGGATGTCGTCCCCGGCCCAGATCTTCAGCGTCTGGTAGGGATACTCGGTCCGGATCGTCATCTTGTCGCGGTTGTTCTCCCAGCCGCCGACCCGCTTGCTGCCGAAGATGACGCGCTCGCCCAGCGACTGCCCCCCGCCGGACCGCGCGAAGGTGTAGTCGATCTCCAGCCAGCCCTCGCCCATCCGGCGGCCCAGGAAGCGCGGGCGGATCTGGCCCATCTGCGCGCGGTGCAGGAACTGGTGGTTCATGTCCATGAGGTTCTCATGCATGAACGTGTAGTGGCAGCCGATGGGCTTGCCGAAGCGCCGGGTCTTGTAGGCAGGGTCGGCGACGGAGCCGAGGCTGGGGAACGGACGCGATTCCACGAGGTCGGGGTCGCCCGGAAAAACGAACACCAGGCCCTCCGCCTCCCGGCACGGGTAGGCGCGCACGCCGTTCGGCAGGTGGCCCTTGCCGAGGTAGGGCACATCGACGCAGCGGCCGGTCCGGTCATAGGTCCAGCCGTGGTAGCAGCAGCGGATCGCCTCGCCGTCCACGACGCCTTTGTGCAACGGCACCTGGCGATGGGCGCAACGGTCCTCCAGCGCGAACACGCCGCCGTCCTTGCTCCGCACCAGCACGATCGGCTCGCCGGCGAAGCGCACGCCGAGCGCGTTGCCCGGCTTCACCTCATGCGACCACGCCAGGGGATACCAATGGTCGGGGTGCGCGCCGATTCGGCGCAGGTCGGTGGCGGCCAGGCTGTTGGGTCCATCAGGCATCGCGTTCTCCGTTTCACCCGACCATCCGGCCTCACCGCATTCAGGTCAATGCAACGCGAACAAATTCCGCTGCTGGTCCGACCGGCGGATCGCCCCATATCGAAGGGATGCTCGACGCGCCCCGACCCACCGCCGTGACCACCGCCCTCCTGCCCCGCCCGCCGATGGCGACGCGGGACCGCTCGCAGGTCGAGGCGTTCCTCGTGCTGCGGCGCAACCCGCTGGAGCTGTGGGGCCGCCTCGCCTATGAGCAGGACGTGCTCGGCGGGCGCTTCCTGGGCCGCGAGCAGCTGATGCTGAACGCGCCCGACGCGATCCGGCACGTGCTGGTGGCGAACCACGAGAACTACGGCCGCAACTCCGGGGCGCGGCGCGTGCTGCAGCCGCTGCTGGGCCGCGGCCTGTTCCTGGCGGAAGGCGCGGCCTGGCGGCACCAGCGC
>CAHJXG010000422.1 GCA_903644035.1 Rhodospirillales bacterium | reverse complement strand
CTGGGCCGACGCAGCGGCGTCGAGGTCGGCGCGCGGGCCAAGGCTCAGCGCCGAGCGGCCCGCATCAGCATCGGCCTGGGACCCGGGCGCAGCGCCGCATGGCGCAAAGATGCCGTCGGGAAGGCTGGCAGATCAGCCGCCGAGCCTTGCCGGGCCGGGCCGCGCAACGCAGGATCAGGCGCAGCATTGGAGGCCGGCATGAAGGGGTTGTTCCTGGACGCGACTGAAGACCTCGCGGAGGTGTTCCGCGCCATGCGCCGGGACGGCGACCCGGCAATCGACGTGACCATACAGGCCCAGGTGGCGCCTGGCGACCTGCCGGCGATGCTGGCCGGCTACGACGTCGTGCTGGACGACCATACCTCCTTGCCGACGGACGCCATGCGGGCCTGCCCAGGCCTGCGCCACGTCATCTTCCTCGGCACCGGGGCGCGCAGCTACATGAACCCGGAGGAGCTGGCGGGCCTCGGCATCACCGTCCACACGATCAAGGGATACGGCGACACCGCCGTGGCCGAGCACACCATCGCCCTCATGTGGGCGGCGGCCCGCGGCATCGCGCGGATGGACGGCGGCATGAGGGCAGGCCGATGGGTGCGGACGGAGGCCATGCAGCTGACCGGCAAGACCATCGGCCTGATCGGCTACGGCGGGATTGCGGCCGAGGTCGCGCGCATCGCCCGCGGCGGCGGGATGCGCGTGCTGGCCTGGAACCGCACGCCGCGCGCGGCCGAGGGCGTCGAGTTCGTCCCGCTCGACCGGCTGCTGTCCGAAAGCCACGTCGTGTCGCTGCATCTGCTGCTGACGGACGAGACCCGGGGCTTCCTGGATGGCGCCCGCCTGGCCGCGATGCGCCCGGGCGCCATCCTGGTCAACACCGCCCGCGGCGCGCTGGTGGAGGAGGCGGCGCTGGTGGCGGCGCTGCGGTCCGGCCCGATGGCCCACGCGGCGCTCGACGTGTTCGACCAGGAGCCGCTGCCGCCGGGCCACGTGCTGACGACGCTGGAGAACGTGACGCTCTCGGCGCACAGCGCGTTCCGCACGCCCGAGGCAAGCGAGACGCTGATCCGCCGCGCGCAGGACATCGCCTGCCGGATCGCCGGCGGCGCGATTGCCGGGTGACGCCCCGTGGCGGTGCCCGGGCCGGTTGTGCTAGGATGCCGTCCAGTGTGGGCGTGGCGGAATGGTAGACGCTGCAGACTTTGTGATTGGAGTGCCCGTGGGGAAACCCGCGGCGTAGAACCGCCCAAACTCGGGGAACGCTAACGGCCCGCTGCGGCCCAGGCCAATCCCGAGCCAAGCCCCGGCGCCACGGCGCGGGGAAGGTGTAGAGACTAGACGGGGGGCGCCTGCGGCCTGCGGGCCATGGCGAAGGGATAGTCCAGACCACGAACGCTGCCCGGCCTTCGGCCCGGGCGGCGGCGGCGAAAGTCGAAGTGGGATGAAAATCTGAGTCCCGTAAGGGAGTGCGGGTTCGAGTCCCGCCGTCCGCACCACTGGGCTTTGATCCACGCAGCCAGCCGCGCCGTAGCGCGGCGTCATCATGGCAAGAAGCGGATCGGCCGAGGCTGCTGCGCGCATGATGTGTCCAGCGCCCGTTCTGGCTGGTCGATGAACGCCGCCACGATCATGGCGGCGCATGGGCTGATGTGCCGGACGTTGTGGCCGATCAGCGGGAACTCGACCCAGCGTGCGCTGTCGCCGACCAGCTCGGCGACATGGCGGCTGAGCGGCAGGCTGGCGTTCGGATCGAACTGGCCAGCGAGCACCAGCGTCGGACTGTTCGTGCCCATCGGAATGACAGAGGCGGCCCAAGGTTCGACCAACCGGTGCAGATGCCTTGATCCACGATTTGGTCCAGCGACTCAGCACCAGCAGGCTCACGCAGATGCGGACGGTCGCGGCACTCGACCGCGATGTGGGCGGGATGGCTGACGTCCGCCGCTCCTGACAGGACGGCGGCAAGAGCCGCCGCGAAGTCCTCCAACTTGCCGTCGTGGACCGTGGCGATCAGCCTTGGCAGGTTCGGGTAGTTCTCCGGGTCGTAGAGGCGGTGAGCCACGACCATCTCGAACAGCGACGCGGTGAGTGGCGCCTGATTATTCGTCTGGCGCATCGCTGCGGGCACGGACACGGTCAGAGGCGTGTGCGACAGCCGTTCCAGGGTGTGCCGGTATTGTCCGGCAAGGTCGGGGAAGGCGGCGGCGCAGGCCGGGTCCTGTTCGCACATTCCGAAAAAGGCAGTCCGGGCCGCGGCGACCCTGGCCGACCACTGGGGGAGAATCAGGTCGGGCGGGTACACAGAATCCAGCACGGCCAACCGGATTGCCTCGGGATGACGCGCCATCAACGTCATCGCGACCGTGGTGCCATACGAGTTGCCGACGACGTTCCAGCGCGCGATGCCGAGCGCCTGGCGGACCTGCTCGAAATCCTCCACCGTGACGTTTGTTCCGAAGTCGTCGAGGTTGACCCCTTGTGCCTTCGCCGCGTCCCGGCACGCCATGAACAAGGCACGCCGCCGGTCTTGCGTTTCCGCCGTTATGGCATCCGCCACAGCGAACCCAGCGCCCAGGAGTTCGCCGGCGATCTTCGGGCAAAGGCTTGGCTCCGAACGCCCGACGCCACGCTGGTCCACCAGGATGAGGTCTCGGTCAGGGGCGTAAGGATGGCGGGCTTGGTTTTCCGCGTACTTGGTCAAAGGCGAGCCGGGACCACCGCTGATGTAGACGACGGGATCGGGCAACGCGGGCTGCTGCGCGCTCCTGACCACCACGACCGCCAGCTTGAACACCCCGGAGCCGGGCTGGCCGTAGCTGCGGGGCACGCCGACGGTCCCACATCGGACCCTCGGCGCGATTTCCGGGGACAGCCCAGGCAGGTCACAGGCACTTCGCTGAAAAACGGGCCGAACCGGCTCGGTTTGCCCCATCGCGCCATTCGGCGCAGCCAGGGAAACTGGGCACGCGACAAGTATGCCGACGATCCAGCGTCCGAGCTTGCCCTTCAACAATGGCCGCTCAAGACAGCAGTATTGGGTCGGCATTCACCACACCGCCGGCACCCGCCGTCGCAGCAGCCCCGACGCCGCGAGCACCACAAGCGCCAGCGCGACCGGCGGGAACACCACCCAGTTGACCGCCGCCCAGCCGAGCGTCACCAGCAGATGGCCCGACCAGAACGAGCCGACCGCCATCGTGCCGAATACCAGGAAATCGTTGAAGGACTGCACCTTGTTGCGCTCCTCTGGCCGGTGCGCCTCCAGCACCAGGGCGGAGGCGCCGACGAAGCCGAGGTTCCAGCCCAGCCCCAGCAGGATCAGCCCGGCCGAGAAGTGCGCCGCCGAAAGGCCCGACAGTCCCGTCATCGCCGCAGCACCTGTCAGCAGCAGCCCGGCCGCCACGACCTGCCGCGCGCCGAACCGGGCAATTAGGCTGCCGGTGAAGAAGCTCGGCGCATACATGGCGACGATATGCCATTGGATCGCGCCGTTGGACGCGGACAGCGGCAGGCCGCACATCCGCATCGCGAGCGGCGCCGAGGTCATCACCAGGTTCATCAGCGTGTAGCTGACCACGCCGCAGACCACCGCCACGATGAAGCTTGGCTGGCGGATGATGGTCGGAAGTGGCCGGCCGCGCGCCAACTCTGCCGGCGCCGGCCGTGGCAGGTCCACGCCGGACAGCACGGCCATCGCGACCAACGCCACGCCGGCCTGCGCAAGGTAGCTCACGACGAACAGGTTGGGCGACCACAGCTCCATGGTCCAGGTGACGAGCTGCGGTCCCAGCACCCCGGCGAACACGCCGCCCGCCATGACCCAGGACAGCGCCTTGGGCCGGAACGCGGCGCTTGCGCCATCCGCGGCGGCGAAGCGGAAGGATTGCACGGCGGAGGCATACAGCCCGGCGCACAGCGTCGCGAGGCAATACAGCGGGAACGACTGCAGCAGCAGCGCGGTTGCTGCCAGCAGCCCGGCCAGCACGCCGCAGCCGCCGCCGGCCATGAACGCGGCCCGGCGGCCATGGCGGCGGGACAGCCATCCCACCGGCAGGGTGCCGGCCGCCTGGCCCACGACGAACACGCTGATCGGCACGGTCGTGAGCGCCGGGTCGGGCGACAGGGTGCTGCCGATGATGGCGCCGGTCGCGAACACCACGGAGGCGTTCGCCCCCGCCAGCGCCTGCGCCGCCGCGAGCCGCAGCACGTTGGCCCGGGCACGGCGGTCCCCGGAGGGCGAGGTCTCGTCGGCTGCTGACATGCCGGGACCCTAGCCGCGATGGCCCGGCGCGGCCAATTCCGGTTCTGCATGGCCGTTGCCCGAACTGGCGGGTGTCCAGACTGGTGGGTGTCCAGACTGGCGGGGCCGCTCGGGAACGCCGAGGCGGGCCGGCCGTTGCGGCCAGCATGACCGTCACCTCGTATGGCCGCACCGACGCCGGTGCCGAAGTCCACCGCATCGTCTTGGGCGACGCCACGCTGCAGGTGAGCATCCTGACATTCGGCGGGGTGGTGGAGCGCATCGAGGCGCCGGACCGGGCAGGACACGCGGCCAACGTCGTGCTCGGCCTCGACAGCCTCGACGGCTACCAGCATCGCAGCCCGCATTTCGGGGCGCTGCCGGGCCGGTTCGCCAACCGGATCGCCGATGGCCGGTTCGTGCTGGACGGGGTGGCGCACCAACTGGCCTGCAACGACGGGCCGAACGCGCTGCACGGCGGACCCGACGGCTTTGGCAAGCGGGTCTGGAGCATCGAGGAGGGCGGGGACCGTCACGTGACGCTCGGCCTGGTCAGCCCGGACGGCGACGAGGGCTATCCCGGCACGCTGCACGTCCGCGTCACCTACAGGGTGGACGGCCCGGAGCTGCGCCTCGATTACCGGGCGTGGACCGACAGGCCGACGGTGCTCAACCTCACGAACCACAGCTACTTCAACCTCGCGGGCGAGGGCAGCGGGAGCGTGCTCGGCCACCTGCTGCAGGTCGAGGCCGACGCCTTCCTGCCGGTGACGGCGACTTCGATCCCGACCGGCGAAATCCGGCCCGTGGCCGGCACCCCGTTCGACTTCCGCATGCCCACGCCCATCGGTCAGCGTATCCGCGAGGCGGACCCGCAGATCCTATACGGCCGCGGCTACGACCATACCTGGGTGCTGCGCCCCGGCGCCGGCCTGCGCCAGGCCGTCCGCCTGCACGATCCCGTCAGCGGCCGGACGCTCGACGTGCTGACCACCCAGCCCGGCGTGCAGGTCTACAGCGGCAACCAGCTCACCGGCGCGCTGTCGGGGCCGAGCGGACGCGGCTACCGCCAGGGTGACGCCGTGTGCTTCGAGACCCAGCACTTCCCCGACAGCCCGAACCAGCCGGCCTTTCCTAGCACCGTGCTGCGTCCGGGCGAGGAGTTCGCGTCGGCGACGGTGTTCCGCTTCACGGCGCCCCCCGCGTGTTGACGTAGAGCGCATAGACCGACTGGCTCGCCGCCATGAACAGCCGGTTCCGCTTGGGGCCGCCGAAGCACAGGTTGGCGCAGCGTTCCGGAAGCTGGATGCGGCCCATCGGCTCGCCCTGGGCGGAGAACACCATCACGCCGTCCAGCTCCGGCGTCCCCATGCCCCAGCCGCACCACAGGTTGCCGTCCTCGTCCAGGCGGAAGCCGTCGGGCGTGCCGGGGCCAGCGTCGATCAGCACCCGCCTCCCGGTGATCCGCGTCCCATCCCCGGCCACGTCATAGGCCAGGATGTTGCGCGGGCTGGCCCGGCTCTGGACCACGTACAGCACGCGCTCATCCGGCGAGAAGGCGAGGCCGTTGGGTCCGGCAATGGTGTCATCCAGCAC
>CAHJXG010000421.1 GCA_903644035.1 Rhodospirillales bacterium | reverse complement strand
ACCCGCTCGGTCGGCAGCGCGCCCTGGCCGACCCAATGCTGGATGCGCTCGCCCTGCAGACGCACGCGGTCCTCGTGGGTCGCCGGCAGCATCGGGTTGTAGCTGCCGACCTTCTCCAGGAAGCGGCCGTCGCGCGGGCTGCGGCTGTCGGCGATGACGATGTGGTAGTACGGACGCTTCTTGGCGCCGGCCCGCGAGAGGCGAATCTTAAGTCCCATCAAGTATTCCTTCGTGGTTGATCAATACGGACGACGTTGCTGCTGCTTAGGCATCAGCGCGCCCATGCCCTGGCGCATCAGCCCCTTCTGCCCCAGCTTGTTCATGCGCTTCATCATCGTGGACATGTCGTCGAACTGCTTCAGCAGGCGGTTGATCTCCTGCACGCTGGTGCCCGACCCGGCGGCGATGCGCTTCTTCCGGCTGGCCTTGATGACGTCCGGCGCGCGCCGCTCCTTCATGGTCATCGACGAGATGATCGCCGCCTGCCGCTTCAGGATGCCCTGGTCGAGGTTCGCGTCCTCGATCTGCGCCTTCATCTTGCCGATGCCGGGCAACATGCCGAGGATGCCGGACAGGCTGCCCATCTTGCCGATCTGCTTGAGCTGCTTCGCGTAGTCGTCGAGGTCGAAGGTCCCGCGCACCATCTTGCGCGCCAGCTTCTCCGCCTCCTCCTCATCGAGCGTCTCGCCCGCGCGCTCCACCAGGCCGACGATATCGCCCATGCCCAGGATGCGGCCGGCCACGCGCTCCGGATGGAACTCCTCCAGCGCGTCCAGCTTCTCGCCGGAGCCGGTCAGCTTGATCGGCGCGCCGGTGATCTGCCGCATCGACAGCGCCGCGCCGCCGCGGGCGTCGCCGTCCATGCGGGTCATGACGATGCCGGTCACGCCGACGGCGTCGTTGAACGCACGCGCCGTGTTCACCGCGTCCTGACCGGTCATGGCGTCCACCACCAGCAGGGTCTCGGCCGGGCTCGTCGCCTCCCGGATGGCACGCACCTCGTCCATCAGCGCCTGGTCGATGGACAGCCGCCCGGCGGTATCGAGGATGACGACGTCGAACACCTCGCGCCGCCCGGTGTCCATGGCGCGCCGGGCGATCTCCACCGGCGTCTGGCCCGCGATGATCGGCAGGGAGGCGACGCCGGCCTGCTGCGCCAGTTGCTGCAGCTGCAGCTGCGCCGCCGGACGCTGGGTGTCGAGGCTGGCGAGCAGCACCCGCTTGCGGTCGCGCTTGAACAGGCGCAGTGCGATCTTGCCGGAGGTCGTGGTCTTGCCGGACCCTTGCAGGCCCACCATCAGGATCGGCACCGGCGCCGCGACGCTCAGGTTGAGCGGCACGGCCCCGGCGCCGCCCAGCGCCTCCACAAGCACGTCGTTGACGATCTTGATGACGAGCTGCCCGGGGCTGACGCTTTCCAGCACCTCGGCGCCCAGGCTGCGCTCGCGCACCGTGCCCACGAAGTCGCGCACCACGGGGAGCGCCACATCGGCTTCAAGCAAGGCCAGCCGCACCTCGCGCAACGCGTCGGCGATGTCGGCCTCGTTCAACGCACCGCGGCTGCGCAGGCGGTCGAACACCCCGGAAAGCTTGCCCGACAGCGCGTCGAACATCACGTCACCCCAACGAGAAAGGCGCCGCTGCGCGAACCTTCGCGAAGCGGCGTCATAAGTTAGCGCTTACTTAAAAACCTTCTGGTCCCGACTGTCAAACTCGGGCGGCGACCCGGGACGCGATCAGCGCGGCGCCAGCACCATGATCATCTGCCGGTTTTCCATGCGCGGCATCTGCTCCACCTTGGTCGCCGTCTCCAGCTCGTTGCGGATGCGCTCCAGCACCTTGATGCCGATGTCCTGGTGCGCCATCTCGCGGCCGCGGAAGCGCAGCGTCACCTTGACCTTGTCGCCCTCCTCGATGAAGGACTTCATCGCACGCATCTTCACCTGGTAGTCGTTCTCGTCGATGTTCGGGCGCACCTTGATCTCTTTGATCTCGATGACCTTTTGCTTCTTCTTGGCCTCGTTCTTCTTTTTCTGCTGCTCGTACTTGAACTTGCCGTAGTCCAGGATCTTGACGACCGGCGGGTCGGCGTTCGGGCTGATCTCAAGCAGGTCAAGGCCCACTGAATAGGCGCGCAGGATGGCGTCGCGGGCGGTCATCACGCCCTGCATCTCACCGGCCTCGTCGATCAGGCGGACCTGGGGGACGCGGATGTCCTCGTTGACGCGGGGTCCGTCGCGGGACGGGGCTGCGGCGGTCATGGGTCCTCGGGCTATTGTACTCTCCTATAGTGGTTGGCGTCTTCGGTGACTTGGACGCAAAGCGCAGTATTGAACCAGCGCCGGGTGCGGATCAAGAAAATCAGCGCGGCGCAAGCCCGTTCTTTAAATCGGGAGGCGTCGCCTCGGCTGCAAGCCGTGCCACGGCGTCTTCCAGCCCCAAAACCTCCTGCGCCTCCCCGCCCAGCCGACGCAGCGCCACGGTGCGCTGCTCGGCCTCGCGGCGGCCCACCACGACGATGACCGGGACGTGCGCCAGGCTGTGCTCGCGGACCTTGGCGTTGATCTTCTCGTTCCGGGTGTCGACCCGCACCTCCAGCCCGCGCAGGCGCAGCGCCATCGCCACGTCGTTCGCGTAGTCGCCCGCGTCCGACACGATGCTGGCGACCACGACCTGCACCGGCGCCAGCCAGAGCGGGAAGCGCCCGGCGTATTGCTCGATCAGGATGCCGAGAAACCGCTCGAAGCTGCCGAGGACGGCGCGGTGCAGCATCACCGGGCGCTGCCGCGTGCCGTCCTCCGCCACGTACTCGGCGTCCAGCCGCTCCGGCAGCACGAAGTCCACCTGCAGCGTGCCGCATTGCCAGTCGCGGCCGATGGCGTCGCGCAGCACGAACTCCAGCTTTGGGCCGTAGAACGCCCCCTCCCCGGGGTTGAGCTCATACTCCACCCCGGCCGTGGCGCAGGCTTCCTTCAGCGCCCCCTCGGCCCGGTCCCAGGTCGCGTCCGTGCCGGCGCGCGCCGCCGGGCGGTCGCTGAACTTCACGCGGAAGCCGTCGAAGCCGAAATCACGGTAAACCGACGACAGCAGCGCCACGAAGGCCACCGTCTCGTCGGCGATCTGCGCCTCCGTGCAGAAGATGTGCGCGTCGTCCTGGGTGAACGCCCGCACCCGCATGATGCCGTGCAGCGCGCCGGACGGCTCATAGCGGTGGCAGGCGCCGAACTCCGCCAGGCGCAGCGGCAGCTCGCGGTAGCTGCGCAGCGCGTGGCGGAAGATCAGCACGTGGCAGGGGCAGTTCATCGGCTTCAGGGCGAGCGTCGTGTCCTCGTCCTCGACCCGGGCGATGAACATGTGCTCCTTGTAGTTGTCCCAGTGCCCGCTCGCCTCCCACAGCTTGCGGTCCACCAGCTGGGGCGTCCGCACCTCCTGGTAGCCGCAGGCATTCAGCCGGCGGCGGATGTAGCTCTCCGCCGCCCGGTACAGCGTCCAGCCCTTGGGGTGCCAGAACACGCTGCCCGTTGCCTCCTCCTGGATGTGGAACAGGTCCATCTCGCGGCCGATGCGGCGGTGGTCGCGGCGCTCCGCCTCCTCCAGCTGGTGCAGGTGGGCGTCCAGCTCCTTCTGGTCGCGCCAGGCGGTGCCGTAGATGCGGCTCAGCATGGCGTTGCGGTGGTCGCCCCGCCAATAGGCGCCGGCAACCTTCATCAGCTTGAACGCGGTGCCCACGTCGCCGGTGCCGCGCATGTGCGGGCCGCGGCACAGGTCGATCCAGTCGCCCTGCTTGTACAGCGTGATGGTCTCGGTGGCCGGCAGGTCGCGGATCAGCTCGGCCTTGTACGCCTCGCCGCGGGCGCCGAAGAAGCGCATCGCCTCCTCGCGGTCCCACACCTGCCGTTCGAAGGGGGCGTTGCGGGCCACGATCTCCCGCATCCGCGCCTCGATGGCGGCGAAGTCGTCCGGGGTGAACGGCTCGTTGCGGGCGAAGTCATAGTAGAAGCCGTTCTCGATGCTGGGGCCGATGGTGACCTGCGTGCCGGGATAGAGGCCCTGCACCGCCTCCGCCAGCACGTGCGCGGCGTCGTGGCGGATCATGCCGAGCGCCTCCGGATCGCGCCGGGTCACGAAGACGACGGCGGCATCGTCCTCGATCACGTGGGACAGGTCGGACAGCGCGCCGTCCACCCTCATGGCGAGCGCCGCGCGGGCCAGGCCGGGGCCGATGGCGGCGGCAACCTCGGTGCCGGTCACCGGTGCGTCGAAGCGGCGAACCGAGCCGTCGGGCAGGGTGATGGCGGGCATGGGTGGGCCTCTCATGAACGGACTGGGTGTTTCCTATGGCCTCGGGCCGGCAGCGCCGCAACCCCGGCCGGCGCGCGTCAGGCCAGCAGCTCCCGGTAGACGTCCAGGGTGGCGGCCTGCATCGCGGCGGTCGTGTAGTGGGCCAGGACGCCGGCCCGCGCACGCTCGCCCATCCCGCGGCGTCCGTCGGGCTGCATGGCCAACGCATGGTCCAGCGCCGCCGCCAGCGCGCCCGCGTCGCCCGGGGGCACGCGCCACCCCGTGACCCCGTGCTCGACGGTCTCCGCGGCGCCGCCGTGGTCGGTCGCGATCACCGGGCGCGCCATCGCCTGCGCCTCGATGACGGCCCGGCCGAAGCCCTCGGGATCGAGCGAGGCGCTGACCACCACGTCCGCCAGAGCGAGTGCCGCCGGCATGTCGTCGCAATGGCCGGCCATGCGCAGGCGGCCGGCCATGCCGAGCGCCTGGGCCTGCGCCTGAAGCTGCCTGGCGAACCGCTCGCGGCCCTGCGTCGCGCCGACCAGGACGCAGCAGGCGTCGGTGCAGGCGAGCCGGGCCATGGCGTCGATCAGCACGGCGGCACCCTTCCACCGGGTCAGGCGC
>CAHJXG010000420.1 GCA_903644035.1 Rhodospirillales bacterium | reverse complement strand
CGCCGCGGCGGCGCCGGCCGCGTCCAGCACGGCGAGCACGGCGCCGACCTCCACCTCCGCCCCCTCCGCGGCCGAGATGGCGCCGAGCGTGCCGGCGCCGGGCGCGTTCACCTCGACCGTGACCTTGTCGGTCTCAAGCTCGACCAGGGGCTCGTCCGCCGCCACGCTCTCGCCCGCCTTCTTCAGCCAGCGCGCCACGGTCGCGGTCGTGACGCTCTCGCCCAGGGTCGGGACCTTGATCTCGGTGGCCATTTTGCTTGCTGTCCTTAAGCGTTCATGCCGAGTGCGTCGCGCACCAGCGCCATCTGCTCCGCGGCATGCACCTTGGCGAGGCCGGTGGCCGGGCTTGCGGCATCGACCCGGCCGGCATAGACCGGCCGCGTCGCCCGGCCGCCGTTGCTTGCCAGCACCCGCTCGATCCGGCGGTCCACGAAGCTCCAGGCGCCCATGTTCGCCGGCTCCTCCTGGCACCACACCACGTCCGCGTTAATATACGGCTTCAGCGCGGCGGCGAGGGTCTGCTCCGGAAACGGGAAGATCTGCTCCAGGCGCAGGATCGCCACGTCCTTCACGCCCTTCTCCCGCCGCTCCGCCAGCAGGTCGTAATAGACCTTGCCAGAGCAGACCACCACGCGCCGGACCTGGTCTGCCGGCACCAGCGTGTCCAGCTCGTTCAGGACGAAGCTGAAATGGCTGTTCTCCGCCATGTCCGCCAGGCTGCTCACCGCGAGCTTGTGCCGCAGCAGCGACTTCGGCGTCATGATGACCAGCGGCTTCCTGAAGTTGCGCTTCAGCTGCCGCCGCAGCGCGTGGAAGTAGTTGGCCGGCGTGGTCAGGTTGCACACGGTCATGTTGCGCTCGGCGCAAAGCTGCAGATAACGCTCCAGCCGCGCCGAGCTGTGCTCCGGCCCCTGCCCCTCGTAGCCGTGCGGCAGCAGCAAGGTGAGGCCGCTCATGCGCAGCCACTTGGTCTCCCCGCTCGCCAGGAACTGGTCGATGATGACCTGGGCACCATTGGCGAAGTCGCCGAACTGCGCCTCCCACAGCACCAGCACCTTGGGGTCCGCCAAGGTGTAGCCGTATTCGAAGCCCAGCACCCCCTGCTCCGAGAGCAGCGAGTTGTAGATCTCGATCTTCGCCTGGTCAGGCTGGATGTTGTTGAGCGGCACGTACTCGTTCTGGTTGGTCTGGTCGGTCAGCACCGCGTGGCGCTGGCTGAAGGTGCCGCGCTGGCAGTCCTCGCCCGACAGGCGCACCCGGCTGCCTTCGGTCAGCAGGCCGCCGAACGCCAGCGCCTCCCCAGTGGACCAGTCGATGCCCTCCCCGGTCTCGATCATGGCGCGCTTGGCCTCAAGCTGCCGGGCGATCTTCGGGTTGAGGTCGAAATTGTCCGGGGGCGTGTAGAGCGCCCGGCCCACCCGGCGAAGCTGCTCGGTCGAAAGCTCCGTCGTGTCCTCATGACGCTCGTCCAGCTGGTCGGAGCGCGACAGCCCGGCCCAATGCCCCTCCAGCCAATCGGCCTTGTTCGGCTTGTAGGCCTGCGCCGCCTTGTAGGCGTCCTCGAGCGTATCCTGGAAGCCGTCCCACAGCGCCTTCCCGTCCTCCGCCGTCACGCTGCCCTCGGCGGCCAGGCGCTCGGCATACAGGGTGCGCGTGGTCGGCCGCTCCTTGATCGCGCGATACATGATCGGCTGGGTGAAGGCCGGCTCGTCGGTCTCGTTGTGGCCGTGGCGGCGGTAGCAGACGATGTCGAGCACGAAGTCGGTCGCGAACGTCTGGCGGAACTCGGCCGCCAGGCGGGCGCAGAAGATCACCGCCTCCGGCTCGTCCCCGTTGACGTGCAGGATCGGGCACTGCACGGACTTGGCGATGTCCGTGCAGTACAGGCCGGAATAGGCATGGGCGGGAACCGTCGTGAAGCCGATCTGGTTGTTGACGATCAGGTGGATGGTGCCGCCGGTGCGGTAGCCGATCAGCTGGCTCATCGCCAGCGTCTCGTAGACCAGGCCCTGCCCGGCAAAGGCCGCGTCGCCGTGCATGAGGATGCCCATGACGCTGCGCCGGCCCTTGGTGTCGCCCGCCATGTCCTGCCGCGCCCGCACCTTGCCGACCACGACGGGATCGACCGCCTCCAGATGCGACGGGTTCGGCTGCAAGGAGATGTGCACGTCGTGCCCGGCCACCTCCACGTCCGTGCTGGTGCCGAGATGGTACTTCACGTCGCCCGATCCCTGCACGTCGTCGGGCTGCGCGCTGTTGCCGCCGAACTCGCTGAAGATCGCGGTGAACGGCTTGCGGACGATGTTGACCAGGGTGTTGAGCCGCCCGCGATGCGGCATCCCGATGGCGATCTCCCGCACGCCCCCGCGCGCCGCGGTGTCGATGATCGCATGGAGCGCCGGGATGGTGACCTCGCCGCCCTCCAGGCCGAACCGCTTGGTGCCGACGTAGCGCTTCTGGCAGAACGCCTCGAAGCCCTCCGCCTCGGTCAGCTGCGCCAGGATCGTGCGCTTGGCGGCGGGGTCGAAGCCCTGCGTCCACGGCGCGCCCTCGATCCGGCGCTGGATCCAGTTCTTCTGCTCGGGGTCCTGAATGTGCATGAACTCGACGCCGATCGGCCCGCAGTAGCTGGCGCGGATGATGCCCATGATCTCCCGCACCGTGGCGCTCTCGCGGCCGAGCACGTTGTCGATGAAGATCGGGCGGTCCAGGTCGCCAGGGCCGAAGCCGTAGCTGGCCGGGTCAAGCTCGGCGTGGGTCTTCGGCAGCTGCAGGTCAAGCGGGTCGAGCTTCGCTTCCAGGTGTCCGCGCACGCGGTAGGCGCGGATCAGCATCAGGGCGCGCAGGCTGTCGAGCGCCGCCGCGCGCACCTGCTCAGGAGCGGCGCCAGCCGGGGCGGGAGC
>CAHJXG010000419.1 GCA_903644035.1 Rhodospirillales bacterium | reverse complement strand
CCTGCCGCCGCCCCGCGCCACCCTGCTGCCGACCGTCAACGTCGCCACGGCCACCGGCTGGGCCGCGGACGCCGTGCCCGTGGCGGCGCCTGGGCTGCGCGTCGTGGCGCTGGCGCGGGGACTGGACCACCCGCGCTGGCTCACCGTGCTGCCGAACAACGACGTGCTGGTCGCGGAGACCAACGCGCCGAAGCGGCCGGAGGACGGGACGGGCGTGCGCGGCCTGGTGCAGCGTGCGCTGTTCTCGAAGGCCGGCGCGTCCGTGCCGAGCGCCAACCGCATCACCCTGCTGCGCGGCGACGGCCAGGGCGGGGTGGAGCGCCACGTCCTGCTCAAGGGCCTGAACTCGCCGTTCGGCATGGCGCTGGTGGGGGACGCCCTTTACGTGGCCGACACCGACGCGCTGCTGCGCTTCCCGTATCAGCCCGGCCAGACGGAGATCACCGCGCCGGGCACCAAGATCTGCGACCTGCCCGGCGGGCCGATCAACCATCACTGGACCAAGAACGTGGTGGCGAGCGCGGATGGCAGGACGCTGTACGTCAGCGTCGGCTCCAACAGCAACGTGGCGGAGCGTGGCCTGGCCGCGGAGGACGGACGCGCGGCGGTGTGGCAGGTCGATGCCGCCTCCGGGGCGCACCGGGTGTTCGCGGGCGGCCTGCGCAACCCCGTGGGCATGGCGTGGCAGCCGCACACCGGCGCGCTGTGGGTCGCGGTGAACGAGCGCGACGAGATCGGCAGCGACCTGGTGCCGGACTACATGACGGCGGTGCAGGAGGGCGCGTTCTACGGCTGGCCGTTCAGCTACTACGGGCAGCACGTGGACGGGCGGGTCCCTGCCCGTCCCGAGATGGTGGCCCGCGCCGTGGCGCCCGACTATGCGCTCGGCGCGCACACGGCGTCGCTGGGACTGGCGTTCTCCAAGCCGGGCCGCTTGCCGGCGGCGCTGGCGGAGGGGGCGTTCGTGGGCCAGCACGGCTCCTGGAACCGCACGCCCAAGAGCGGCTACCGGGTGATCTTCGTGCCGTTTGCAGCCGGCCACCCGGCCGGCAAGCCCCTGGAGATCCTGACCGGGTTCTTGAACGGGGCAGGGGAGGCGCAGGGCCGCCCGGTGGGCGTCGCCATGGATCAGGACGGCGCGCTGCTGGTGGCCGACGATGTCGGCAACACCGTATGGAAGGTGACCGGACCGTAGCCGGCAGAAGCAGGCCCGGCCGCGGCCGCTCATCACAAATGGCTGAGCGACGGCCCGCGCGCAAAGGTGGACCTTGATCGCAACGTGTTCAGGGGCACATGCAGAGTCTCAGCGCGTGGCTCCAAGATCAATTTAGATGAGTTGCTCTGTCGTATACCAGGCTCACCCGCCCGCCGCTCCATGCACCCCACCGCATTCATCCTTCTTCTCGGCATGGGGTCGCGATGAGGGTGCACTCAGGCAATCGGCCGGTGCCCTGTTGACTGTACGGGTTCGCATTGCGCGCGATACGTGCGCGTGAGAATGGCGGAGCCATGGACACGTTTCCGCACGACGGCTTGGCTGATGCTTTGTCTGTGGCTGCTGATGCTGCCGGGCTGCACGGGCGTCTCGCTTCGGTCCGGGAGCGGCTTGGCCCTGTCCCCTCCAACGGCCAGGCTGCAACGGACGGTGCGGACCGATGATCGTCGCCCCGCCCGCAAAGTTCCGCCGGCCGATATCCTGGCGATCGGCTCTGATGAGAAGCAGAGGCTGTTCCAGCGCTTCGTGGAATGGCAGGGTGCCCAAGACGACGGGCATTGAGCGGTCGCCTTTCAGCTCCAGGCGCGCATGATCCCGGTGTGCGGCTGGATGCAACGACGCCTCGGGACATGACGCCGCAAGCTTGGCAGGCTTTCATAGGAGACTGTGATCTCGTTCATGCGCGCGGAGCCTCCCGGCAGGGCCAGGAGCCAGCCTTTGGGTGATCCAGTGGCCCGGCTGCTTGGGGCGGTCCGGCAGGCGAAGCCGGTGGTGGCCTTGCTCGGCACGGACGTGCCTGGGGTGTCGGCCGTCCTGGACGAGTGCATCGCACGGCTGGCTGATGATCCGATCCGCGTCGTGCGCGTCCGTGGACTGCCCGACGTGCCCTTGACGCTGTCGCGGATCGTTGAGGAGGTCGGCGCCGACCAACACGGCGGATCGCGGGTCGACGACGATGAGCTGATCGTCCGGGTGCTGGCAACCCGCAGCGGCGGGGAGAGCCAGGTCGTCCTGATCCTGGAGCAGGCCGAGTTGCTGCCGTTGCCGACGCTCGCCTTCCTGCAGGTGGCGCTTGCGGTGTTCGGCGTGCGGCCCCCGCGGCTGCAGCTGCTGTTCGCCGGGCGCCCCAAGTTTGCCTACCTGATTGATCGAGATGAGCTGACGCCGCTTCGTGACCGGCTTGATGTCGTGATCCGGGTTCCGCCGTCGCCGCGCGTGGACTCGCAGCCGGGTCTGGCGATGCTGCAGCGCGCGGAGCTGAGCGAGGCGGCGGCGACGCCGGGCACCGACGCCGGTCCCAACCGCCGAAGGCGGGCGTTCACCGCAATATCGGCGCTGATGCTGGTCGCCACCGCCGCAGCCCTGGCCCAATACTGGTACGGCGCGGCGCACCTCCCCCTTGCGGTGCCGGATCCGGCCTCCAGCCCCGCGCCGGCGCAGATCGACCCGCCGGCGGAGTCTCAGGTCCTGCCGCAAGACGTGCAGCCGCCCCCTGCCTCGGCGCTGCCGCCGGAGGCCCAGGTTGTGCCGCAGGACGCCCCTTTGCCTGAACCGGCATTGCCGCCCCAGGCCCAGTCCCTGCCGCAGGAGGAGACGCAGCCACCCGTCTCGCCGCCGGACACCCCGGCCGTGCCGCAGGACGTCGCGCCGCCCGCGCCGCCGCCGCAAGCGGCCGAGGCGGAG
>CAHJXG010000418.1 GCA_903644035.1 Rhodospirillales bacterium | reverse complement strand
CCGCCCGCGTCGGCGCGACCCGCAGCGAGGCGAGCGCCACGGCGCAGTAGATCGCGCCTGCGGCGCCCGCCGCTGTGACCGGCCCCGAATGCTGCCGGCCAAATGGCAGCTGGGTTCACGCACGGAGGCGGCCACCCGCCGCTCCCCCTCATTGACCGTCCGGCGACCGGAAGGCAGGCTCCCGGCCACTGACCGGACCCGTTCAACGAGGCCCGAGACAAGGGAGCCGCCAGCCCATGCCAAACCCTAGTTCCTCTGACGTCATCAGCAGCCTTGTCCCCGCCCGGATGGACCGGCTGCCTTGGGCCAAGTTTCATTGGATGGTGGTGACTGGCCTGGGCGTGTCCTGGATCCTCGATGGCCTGGAGATCCAACTCGTCGCCTCCGCCGGCTTCCAGAAGACGCTCGGCATGACGACGGCCGAGGTGGCGTATGCCGGCACGATCTATCTGATCGGGCAGGTCGTGGGCGCCCTCACCTTCGGGCGGTTGACCGACCGTTGGGGCCGCAAGAAGCTTTTTATCATCACGCTCGCCATCTACCTCGTCGGGAGCGGGATCGCGGGGATGGCGACCAGCGTGTGGTTCCTCTACCTCTTCCGCTTCGTCGCGGGCCTGGGCATCGGCGGGGAATACACCGCCATCAACTCCGCAATCGACGAGCTGATCCCCGCCCGGTATCGCGGGCGGGTCGACATCGCCGTCAACGGCACCTATTGGGCCGGCGCGGGCCTGGGCGCGTTCGCCAGCCTGTGGCTGCTCGACCCCGCCTATGTCGACGAGGACTGGGGCTGGCGCATCGGCTTCCTCATCGGGCCTGTCTTGGGGCTGATCATCATCTGGCTGCGGCGGCACATCCCCGAAAGCCCGCGCTGGATGCTGACCCACGGCCGCGCCGAAGAGGCCGAACGCATCGTCGAGGAGACTGAAGCCTCCGTGCGCGCGCAGGGCATCACCCTTGAGCCGGTTCCCGAAAGCAAGGCGATGCTGGTGCGGGCCAGGGAGGAAGTGTCACTCAAGCAACTGGCGCATGTCTTCTTCAAGGAGTATCCGACCCGCACCGCGCTCGGCATCACGATGATGGTGACGCAGTCGTTCCTCTACAACGCGATCTTCTTTACATACGCGCTCGTATTGCAGAACTTCTATGGCACGACCCCTGCCTCCACCCAATACTACTTCTTTCCGTTCGCCATCGGGAACCTGCTGGGACCGCTCCTGCTCGGTCATTTCTTTGACACGGTCGGCCGGCGGAAAATGATCTTCTTGAGTTACGGGGTTGCCGGTCTGGTGCTGGCCGTCTCGGCGTTCCTGTTCCACGCCGGCGCGCTGACGGCGACGACGCAGACGCTGCTCTGGTGCATCGCGTTCTTCTTCGCGTCCGCCGGCGCCTCTGCGGCCTACCTCACCGTGAGCGAGATATTTCCCCTGGAGGTCCGGGGCCAGGCGATCTCCTATTTCTTCGCGACGGCACAGCTGGCCGGCGCCATCGCCCCGGCGATCTACGGGCTGCTGATCGGCGACGGCACGGAGCGCACGCCCCTGTTCTACGGCTACCTGGTGGGTGCGGCCATTATGATCACGGGGGGCGTCGTCGCGCTCATCTACGGCGTCGATGCGGAGCAGAAGGGCCTGGAGGACGTCGCCAGGCCGCTGTCGCGGGTGGACGCTTAGGCCGAGCCGAGTGCCCGGCTCGCGGGAAGGGCTGAGGGCGAGGCTGGACCCCGTTGCGGTATGGCCCCGTACTCTGGGTGGAACCTTGCGTAGCTGAGGGCGTTTGCATCCTCAGCGGCATAACGCTGCAAGGGAGCAGAATTATGGTTGACGAGAACCGAGTGCAGGGCGCCTGGGACAAGGTCAAGGGGACGGTCAAGGAAGGTGTCGGCAAGGTCACTGGCGACGAGAAGCTGGAAGCCGAGGGCAAGGCTGACAAGGTCGTCGGCAAGACCGAGAGCGCCGTCGGCGGCGTGAAGGATACCGTTCGCGACGCGGCAGACAAGATCTAGCCAGTCAGGCGACGGGATTTGAAGCGGGCACCCTGGGATGGGTGCCCGTTTTCGTTTGGCGCCTGTTCCCGCACTGCTTTTGCTGTATCCTGACGCGCATCGATGAGGTGCAGGATTGGTTGATCGGGAAAGCTACCGCAACGCGATGGCCCGGCTTGGAGCCGCAGTCAGCGTCATCACGTCAGATGGGCCGGCCGGCCGCTGCGCCTTCACCGCCTCGGCGGTGTGCAGCGTCACCGACGATCCTCCGACGCTGCTGGTCTGCATGAACCGCAACAGCGATTCCAACGAGGCGTTCAGGGCCAACGCGGTCCTCTGCGTCAACACGCTCGCCGCGTCGCAGGAGGCGCTGTCGGCGATCTTCGCGGGCTTCACGCCGCATGTGATGGATGAACGGTTCGCCCAGGCGGATTGGGTCACCTTGGCAACCGGGGCGCCGGCGCTGGCAGGCGCCGTCGTGTCGTTCGACTGCCGGATCACGCAGGTGTCGGAGATCGGCACGCACAACGTGTTCTTCTGCGAGGTGGACGCGATCCAGGTCGGCGGCGCGCATGAGGGCCTGATCTATTTCGGCCGCTCCTACCACCGCATCACCGTGGCGGCCTGAAGGCCCGGGACATGCCCGGGCCTCGACACGCTCCGGTCCGCTAAAGCTCGGAGTAGTTGCCGTTCTTCCAGACATAGAACACGTAGTCAGCCGTGGTGATGTCACCCTTCTTGTCGAAGGTGATCGGTCCTAGAACGCTGCTCCAGGCCTGGCCGCTGCGGAGGGTGTCCGCGACCTTCTTGCCATCGGTGCTGTTGGCCTTCCTGGCGCCCTCAGCCCAGACCTGGATGGCCCCGTAGGTGTAGAGGGTGTAGCCCTCGGGGTCGAACCCCTTCGCCTTGAACTCGGCGACCGCCGCAGCCGCCGTCGGGCGCTTCCGCGGATCGGACGGGAAGGTCATCAGCGTGTTCTCGCCGGCCGGACCGGCGATCTGCCAGAACTCGTTGGTGACGAGCGCGTCGCCGCCGACCATGGTGATGTTCATGCCCTGCTCTTTGGCCTGGCGCGCGATCAGCCCGGTTTCGGTATGGTAGCCGCCGACATAGATGACGTCGATGCCCGCCTGCTTCATGCGGCTGACGATGGCGGAGTAGTCGCGCTCGCCGGGCGTATAGGCGGCATAGAGCGCCTCGGTGGCGCCGTTGGCGTTCAGCGACTTCTTGGTCTCGTCCGCCAGGCCTTTGCCGTAGGCCGAGTTGTCATGCAGGATCGCGATCTTCTTGGCCTTGAACGTCGTCGCCAGGTACTTGCCGGCGACCAAGCCCTGCTGATCGTCCCGGCCGCAGACGCGGAAGGTGTTCCAGCTGCCGTTGTCGGTGTAGGCGGGGTTGGTGCTGGCCGGGCTGATCTGCAGCACGCCCTCCTCCGCATAGACCTTGCTGGCCGGGATCGAGCTGCCGGAACAATAATGCCCGGCCACCACCGCCACCTTGCGGCTGGCCATCTGATTGGCCACCGACACGGCCTGGCGCGGGTCGCAGGCGTCGTCGCCGACCTCCAGCACGAGCTGCTGGCCGTTGACGCCGCCGGCCTTGTTGATGTCGGCCACGGCCTGCTCGGCGCCGGCCTTCATCTGCGCGCCGACCGCGGCGTAGGACCCGGTCATCGGCCCCACCGTCGCGATGCGGATTTGCGCCTGAGCCGCGGCGCCGGTGAGGGTGACGGCCAGCATGGCGGCGCTGGCGACCAGAGTTCTGCGAAACATGGAACGTTCCTTTATTGGTGCGCGGCGTAAGCTATTCGGAAGCCGCGGGGCGGGGAAGGGTGCTAGTGCCCGCCCTCCAGGTAGGCCGCGCGGATTTCCGGCCGTGCCAGCAGCTCGGCGCCAGACCCGGCCATGGTGACGGCCCCGTTGACCAGCACGTAGCCGCGATGCGCCAGCCGAAGCGCCTGGAACGCGTTCTGCTCGACCAGCAGCACCGTCAGCCCGGTGTCCCGGTTCAGCTGCCGGATCGCGCCGAAGATCTGCCGCACGACCAGCGGCGCCAGGCCCAGGCTCGGCTCGTCGAGCAGCAGCAGGCGCGGCTGGCTCATCAGGGCGCGGCCGATCGCCAGCATCTGCTGCTCGCCGCCCGACAGCGTGCCGCCGCGCTGGCCCAGGCGCTCCTTGAGGCGGGGGAATAGGCCGAACACCAGGTCGCGGGTCGCGGCGTAGTTGCGCATGGCGACGACCTGCGCGCCCATCAGCAGGTTCTCATGCACCGTCATGCGGCCGAAGATGCGGCGGCCCTCGGGCGACTGGGCCAGGCCCATGTGCATGATCTCGTGCGTCGGCAGCGCCGTGATGTCGCGGCCGTCATAGAGGATCTGGCCGTGCCGGGCGTGCGGGCTGCCGCAGATCGTCATCATCAGCGTGCTCTTGCCCGCGCCGTTCGCGCCGATCAGCGTGACGATCTCGCCCGGCGCCACCTCGAGATCGACGCCCTTGAGCGCCTGGATCGCGCCGTAGAACGCGGTGACGCCCGACAGCTTGAGCAGCGGGGCGGTCACGAGGCGGCGGCCAGCGGCGTGTCGGACGCTGCCGCAAGCGGCACGTCGGGATCATCCTCGTCGCCCTCGCCGAGGTAGGCGGCGATCACGTTCGGGTCGGCGCGGACATGGGCCGGGTCGCCGTCGCTGATGCGCTTGCCGTGGTCGAGCACGACGATGTGGTCGGAGATGCGCATGACGACGCCCATGTCGTGCTCGATCAGCAGCACCGAGCAGCCGTCGGCCTGGATGGTTTTCAGCAGCTCCGCCAGCGCGTCGCTCTCCCGCGGGTTCAGCCCGGCCGCGGGTTCGTCGAGGCACAGCAGCACCGGGGCGGTGCACATGGCGCGGGCGATCTCCAGCCGGCGCTGGTCGCCGTAGGGCAGGGCGCCGGCCGGGTCATCGGCGCGGGACAGCAGGTTGATGCGGTCCAGCCAGCCGCGGGCACGGTCGATGGCGAGGACCTCCGCCGCGCGGTGCCCGCCCAGGCCGAACACGGCGAGCAGGCCGGAGCCGACGTTGGGCATCAGCGCGTTGTGCTGCGCCACCAGCAGGTTTTCCAGCACCGTCATGCCGGCGAACAGGCGGATGTTCTGGAAGGTGCGGGCGACGCGGGCGCGCCGGGCGATGCGGTGGCCCGGCAGCGTCTGCAGCCGGAACGCGCCACCGTCCGGGTGGGTCAAGGCGATGTCGCCGGAGGTGGGCCGGTAGAAGCCGGTGATGCAGTTGAACACCGTGGTCTTGCCGGCGCCGTTCGGGCCGATGACGGAGGTGATCTCGCCGCGCCGCGCCTCGAACGACAGGGCGCTCACCGCGGTCAGCCCGCCGAAGCGCATCGTCAGGTCGGTGACGTGCAGGAGGGGCTTATCCACGGCCTTCCGCCACCAGTTCGGCCGAGACCTCCCGCGGGCGACCAAGCGACACGCTTGGCGTGCGGCCGGACACCAGGCCGCGCGGGCGCAGCACCATGATCAGCACCAAGGCGCCGCCGAACAGCAACATACGATACTCGGCCAAGTCGCGGAACACCTCGAACCCGCCGATCATCACGATGGCGGCGAGCGCCGTGCCAAGCTGGCTGCCCAAGCCGCCCAGCACGACGATGGCGAGCACGATGGCGCTCTCGATGAAGGTGAAGCTCTCCGGGCTGATGAAGGCGTTGCGGGTGGCGAAGAACGCGCCGGCGAAGCCGCCGAAGGTCGCGCCGATGGCGAACGCCGTGAGCTTCGTCACGGTCACGTTGATGCCGAGCGAGCGGCAGGCGACCTCGTCCTCCCGCAGCGCCTCCCAGGCGCGGCCGAGGGCGACCCGGCGGAGGCGAAGCGTGACCCAGTTGGTCAGCAAGGCAAGGCCCAGGATCACGTAGTAGAGAAAGGCGACGCGCTGCGTCGGGCTGTACTCAACCGGGTAGCCGAGGCCTTCGAGGAAGCCCGTGAACGTGCCCGGCCCGCTCGCGGCGGAGAACTGCAGGCCGAACAGCGTGGGACGAGGGATGCCGCTAATGCCGTTCGGACCGCCGGTGATGCCGGCGGCGTTCAGCAGGACGATGCGGATGATCTCGCCGAACGCGAGCGTCACGATGGCGAGGTAGTCGCCGCGCAGCCGCAGCACGGGAAAGCCCAGCATGACGCCCCAGGCCGCCGCGAACAGCCCGGCCAGCGGCAGGCAGGTCCAGAACCCCAGCCCGAACGTCTGCGACAGCAGCGCGAAGGAGTAGGCGCCGACCGCATAGAACGCGACGTAGCCGAGGTCGAGCAGCCCGGCCAGCCCGACGACGATGTTCAGCCCCCAGCCGAGCATGACGTAGGTCAGCACAAGGATGCCGAGGTCGATGCCGTAGCGCCCGGTGATGAACGGCAGCACGACGGCCAGCGTCAGCAGCGCCGGCGTCAGGAACCGGCCGGACCGCTTCAGGGTCTCGGCAACGGTACGGCCGGCCTGAGGGCCGCCGGGCCGCCGCCCGCGCCAGGCCAGCAGGAGCAGCCGGCCACAGAACACGGCCGCCACCGCCGCGGCGAGCGCCAGCGGGCGGGGCACCAGGAAAAGGCCG
>CAHJXG010000417.1 GCA_903644035.1 Rhodospirillales bacterium | reverse complement strand
GCGCGACGGCGGGCATGCGCCGCCACGGCCCGTCGCGGAACGCGCGCCTCGCGGCGGCAACGGCGCGGTCCACGCCGCCGGCCCCGGATTCCTCGACCGTGGCGACCTGGGTTTCGGTCGCCGGGTCGATCACCGCGAGGCGCGGGCCGTTGCCGGCCGGGAGGAAGGCGTTGTCGATGAAGGCGGTCACGCCGTTCATGGGGTGAGCGCCCCTCCGTTGATCCAGAGCACCTGGCCGGTCATGTAGGCGGCCCCCGGCCCGCACAGGAACAGGATGGGCCCGGCCACGTCGTCGGCGGTCGCGATGCGACCCATCGGGATGGTGCTCGCGTAGGCGGACACGTCCAGCCGGCCCCCCGCGGCACCCCGTCCGGTGCCGCCGCGGAGGAACGCCGTGTCCACCGCCCCGGGCGCCACGGCGTTGGCGCGCACCAGAGGCGCGTTCTCGACGGCAATGGACTTCGTCAGCGCGATCAGCCCCGCCTTGGCCGCGCCATAGGGGCCGTAGCCCGGCATCAGGCGCGCGGCGAGCCCGGAGGACACGTGCACCAGGGAACCGGGCGTCTTGCCCGCCCCGGAGGCGCGCAGCAACGGCAGGACCGCCTGCGCGACCAGGAACGCGCCCGTCAGGTTGGCCCCGACCACCGCGTCCCACTGTGCAGGGTCGAGCGTCTCGACCGGAGCCTTCGGGGCGGTGAAGCCCGCCAGGTTGACCAGGGCATCCAGCCCATCCAGCCCGGCGAACGCCGCCGTGACGCTGGCCGGGTCGGTCACGTCGATGGGGACGATCCGGGCCGCGTCGGGGGGCGGCGCCTGCTCCAACGACGCTGGCAGGTCGAGGATCGTCACCCGCATGTCGCAGCCCAGCGCCGCCATCACGACGGCGCGGCCGATGCCGCCGCACCCGCCGACCACGGCGATCCGCGTACCGGGAGCTGGATTAAGCATGAAGGGCGCCGCTCCTGACCCTGTCCTCTTGATAGGACAGGTTGTCAGTAACGCAGGCTGGGCCGCCGCCGTCAAGGAGAGTATCGTCGGACATGCCCACCATGCCGCCTCGCTCCGCGCCGGTGACGGTCGACGCCGTCGTCCCGCTCTACCACCGCGTCTACACCGCCCTCCGCCAGCAGCTGCTCGAGGGCCGCCACGTTGCGGGAGAGGCCCTTCCGGGCGAGCCGCAGCTCGCGCGGCACTACGGCGTCGCCCGGGTCACGATCCGGCGTGCGCTGCAGCAGCTCGAAGCCGAGGGCCTGGTCGTCCGGCATGCGTCCCGCGGGACCTATCCCGCCGACGCCGCGACCATCGCCGAGCCGCGCGCCAACATCAGCGGGCTGCTCGAGAACCTGATCACCGTCGGCCGCGGGACCGCAGCCCGGCTGCTGTCATTCGAAACGATCGTCCCCCCGCCCGAAGTCGCCGCCCGTCTGGGTTCAGGTGAGCCGGTGCTCAGGATCGAACGGCTTCGGCTCGCCGCCAAAACGCCCGTCTCACACTACACGCACTACGTTCCGCAAATGACTGCAGGCGCCATCGACCGTGCAACGCTTGGAGCCCACCCGGTGCTCAGCGTCCTGCAGGATGCCGGCTTCATCGCTGCCAGCGCCGAGCAGGCGCTCACGGCGCGCACGGCCGACGCGGCGATTGCCACCGCCCTCCGGGTGCCGGTCGGCACGGCCCTTGTCTGTCTCAAGCGCCTCGTGCGCGACGACCAGGGCCGTCCGATTGAATACCACGAGTCCTTGTACCGGCCGGACCGCTACGAGTATTGCCTGACGCTTGTTCGCGGCGGCAGCCCGGCAGCCCCCGCCTGGGTTCCGCTGGCCGCATCATCTTAGGCGCTGACCGCCGGTCGCCCGGTCGTGAGGGCGACAACCGCGACCCGGCCGCGACGCTCGATCACGTGATGCCGCCCTTCCAGCCCGCATGCGAGGGAACTGGCGTCCCGCCCGATCCGCCGGGCAGCACGCGCAGCCGGCCCTGCCGCGGCTGGTCCGCCGACACGTCCAGGCGCAGCTGCGGGCGGTCCACGGCGCCCCAGGCGTACTTGTAGGGCTCGGTTCCTCGCAGGAAATCGAGCTCGCGCGCCCCATCGGCCCGCGCCCTGTCGATGGCAGCGCCGATCAGCACCGTTCCCAGGCCAAGCTGGCCATAGGCCGGGTCAATGCCGCTCAGGTAGGCATAGGCCCGGCCACGCGCCTGGAAGCCGTACAGCACGGCAACGGTCCGGGTGCCGTCGCACAGCCGCTGGAGGCGAAGGGTGTCCGTCCGCGCCAGCGCCTGGGCCGCCTGGCGGTGGAACCTCTGCACGGGCGCCGCGTCCAGCACGCCCGGCTCACCCCGCGCCTGCCATTGCGCGCTGTGCAGGGCGAACAGCGCCTCCATCGCCCCAAGGTCGGGCTGGTCGAGCGCGAGGCCGGCCCGCACTGCGGCGCGGCGTGCCCGTGCCAGGCGACGTTGCGGGCCTGAGCGGGCCGGGAGCGCCGCAAACCGGTCCATGTCGAGCACGGGGGACATGCTCTGCAGGGTCGCCACGGCGGCCACGTCGCGCAGGACGCTGCCGACGGGGACCTCGTGCCATTCGCATTGGTCCCACCCGTCCGGGTCCGCCGCGATCCGATGCGCCAGCGCCACGGCGACCTGCCTGGACCAGCCGGGTTCGGCCAGGATGTCAAAGGCGTCGGACACGCTGATGCCAAGCGGCAGCAGGCGGGACAGGCCGCCATCGGGATAGATGAACATCGGCAGCAAGCCCACGAGCCGCCCGTCCGCGCGGGCCGTGAACACCCGGAGCGCGCCGCCGCCAAGCGTCCCCCACCATGCCAGCAGCCATCCGGGGTGGTTGAAGGGCAGCCGCGCCTCGGCGCGCGACCAGAGCGCGGCCCACTCCGGCGCCAACCGCTCCAGGGCCGCGGCGGTGCGGATCGTGTCGAGGTCGAGCGTCGCCGCGAGCCGCCAGCCGCCGGCTGCCTGGACCTGCGTTCTCACGCCCATGGCAGCGTGGCGAACGGCGCCATGGCGAGCACGCCCAGCCGGGATGGCGGCGCGACCCCGTCCGGCGCGGTCACCGCCCGATATCCGCCCGCGCATCCGGCGGGCCGGCCGGGCCGCAGCCGGCGGTCCAGCATTCCCGACCTCGGGCCGAGGGCGACAAAGCAGGCCATCCCGCCTCCACCCAGGGCTGCCCCGGCGCACTGACCGGAGACCTCAACAACGTGCGACCGGTTCATGCGACCGTCTCCGGGAGGGTGCAGCCATGCCATCTGAAAAGATGGCCGGGACCGGCGGTCCCGGCCAAGTCAGGGAGGAGCTGCCGAGC